>SRXB01000225.1 GCA_009724975.1 bacterium
GATTCGAGAATGGGTCGATTTTTGCGGCGAAAAAAACAAACAATGTTATAAATAAATTTTTTGCTGTCTTGGCCGCCTTTTTCTTCCGTAGCCGGGTATATTTTAACTCTAATATTCGGGTGTATGAAGATTTGCGCCCACTGGCGAGGCGTATGTCTTTTTAGTGTGGATAAAATATTTTTTTTAAGTTATTTATCATTGTATAAAACATAGTTTGCCCTGAGATTGTTTTTGCGGCAGGACAATATTTTTCGGAGAGGACTATGAACAAGCGAGTGCAGGCGGCCGAGTCGATAATCCTCCACCATGGTGCCAACCGTGAGGAGCTTGTCCAGATACTTCTGGACATTCAAAAGGAGATTCGCTGGCTTCCCAAGGATGTCCTTGAACTAGTTTCAAGGAGGCTGAAAATCCCCATTTCCACCATCTACGGAGTTGCCACCTTTTACGCGCACTTCAGCCTCCACCCGCGCGGCAGCCACAACGTGTGCGTATGCGTCGGCACCGCCTGCCACGTGCGCGGAGCTCCAAGGTTGCTTGACCGAGTAAAGGGCGAGCTTGGCATAGCGCCGGGGGAGACGACAAAAGACGAGAAGTTCTCCCTCACCACCGCAAATTGCCTTGGGTGCTGCGCCCTTGGCCCGGTTCTGGTGGCTGACGGCGAATATAAATCCAACCCCGACTCGGCGGAGCTTCGGGCCTACGTCCAGTCGGTGGAGTGATCGCATGGCTCTTCTGAATTCACGCGAGGATTTCGAGGCTCTTGCGCAAAGACTGAAAGCTGAAAGGCCGGTTGACCGTCCAAGGCTGGCCGTCTGCTCCGGCACCGGGTGCAACGCCCTCAAAAGCGCCAAAATAGCAGAGGCTCTGGCAGAGGAAGTTCAGAAGCAGGGCCTTTCCTCCAAATACGAAGTGACACGGATGGGTTGCCACGGCCTTTGCGAGCGCGGCCCTATCGTCATGACCTTCCCCGACCAGACCGTTTACATGAAGGTATCGCCAGACGATGCGGCGGAGCTTGTGAAAACCGCGTGCGCGGAGGGCGGGGTCGTAGAGCGGCTTCTCTATCAGGGGCCTGCGGGCGAAAGGATGCGCACCGAGGAGGAAATCCCCTTCTACAAAAACCAGCTGCGCCTGGTTTTCGGGCAAAACAGGCTCGTGGCGAGGGCGGGTATAGAGGAATACATCGCCGCTTCCGGCTATTCAGCGCTTGTAAAGACTCTTTTCGAAATGACTCCCGAGGATGTGGTGGCTGAGGTTAAGAACTCCGGGTTGCGGGGCCGGGGAGGCGGCGGCTTTCCCGCCGGAGTAAAGTGGGAGACGGCGAGAAACGCGCCCGGCTCCGACAAATACGTCATAGTCAACGCCGATGAGGGCGACCCGGGAGCCTTCATGGACGGTGCGCTGCTTGAGGGCAATCCACACCGCGTTCTTGAGGGGCTTTTAATCGGCGGCTACGCAATCGGAGCGTCAAAGGGTTTCGTTTACATAAGGCAGGAATACCCGCTGGCCCTCGCCAGTCTCCATAGCGCCGTTGAGTTGATGAGAAAATACGGGCTACTGGGAGAAAACATTCTGGGAAGCGGTTTCTCCTTCGACGTGAAGATACATCGCGGCGCGGGGTCGTTCGTCTCCGGCGAATCGAGCGCCCTCATGAGCTCACTGGAGGGCAAGGTGGGCGAGCCGAGGGCGAAGTACATCCGCACCTCCGTCGCAGGCGTTCACGGTAGGCCGTCGAACCTCAACAACGTGGAAACCTGGGCGACGATACCGATAATAATCGACAAGGGGGCGCAGTGGTTCGCCTCGGTGGGTACGAAATCCTCCACCGGAACAAAGATTTTTTCGCTGGTGGGCAAGGTTGTGAATACCGGCCTTGTGGAGGTGCCGATGGGCACCTCACTTCGCAAGATAATCTATGAAATCGGCGGAGGGATACGCGAAGGCAAAAAATTCAAGGCGGTGCAGACTGGCGGGCCATCCGGTGGAGTCATACCCGAAAGCGGCCTCGACCTCGGCGTGGATTTTGACGAGTTGGCGGGCGCGGGTTCCATGATGGGATCCGGAGGCATGATCGTCATGGATGAAGACACCTGCATGGTGGATGTCGCCAAGTATTTTCTGGATTTTCTCTCCGGCGAATCCTGCGGCAAGTGTACTCCCTGCCGCGAGGGTATATGGCAGCTCGTGCACATCCTCGGAAGGATCGCCTCGGGCCAGGCCAGAGAGGACGACATAGAGCTTTTGGAAGACCTCTCCGAGACAGTGAAGGATTGCTCGCTTTGCGGTCTGGGCCAGTCGGCGCCAAATCCGCTCCTGAGCTCCCTAAAATACTTCAGGGAGGAATACGTCGCCCACGTGCGCGACAATGTTTGCCCTGCCAGGGTGTGCAAGGCGCTCATCCGCTATCAGATTGATCCGGAAAAGTGCATCGGCTGCCAGAATTGCAGCAAGGCTTGCCCCGTGGGGGCGATTTCGGGCGAAAAGAAGGCCGCTCACGTCATAAACGCGGCCAAATGTACCAAGTGCGATTCATGCTTCCAGGTCTGTCCCCCCAAGGTGAGGGCGGTAAAGAAGGTTCCGGCCAATGTGCCGACTGGCAAGGAGAACTAGGCATGAGCGGGAGTGTGAAATTCACCATAAACCAGATTCCGGTTGAGGCGGCGAAAGGCACTACACTTTTGGCCGCAGCAAGGTCCATAGGCGTGGAAATTCCCACCTATTGCCAGCACGATGACCTTGAGGGCTACGGCGCTTGCAGGCTGTGCGTGGTGGAGGTGAAAAAGGGAAGATCGACCAAGGTGGTCGCCTCCTGCCTCTACCCGGTGGAGGAGGGGATCGAGGTCCAGACCGAAACCGACAAAATCGCCAGGCACCGCAGGGTTATTCTTGAGCTTATGAAGGCCAAGTGGCCCAACGTTCCCAAAGCGCTTATGGAAAAATACGGGGTGAAGGAAGGGCGGCTCGTTCCAAACATAACCTTCTGCATCCTGTGCGGCCTTTGCGTGCGCCACTGCGAGGATGTGAAAAAGGCTAGCGCTCTGGGATTTATCGGGCGCGGGGTGGACAGGCAGGTCGTCACCTTTCCTTCGGCGGCGCTCCCGAACTGCCCCGACTGCGTTCACAATAAAGACATGCAGTGCTTCAAGGTTTGCCCGACCGGTGTGATAAGCAATGATTACGCCTGTTATTTCAACTACGGGCCTCGCGGCGCACACCCGATAGCGCATCCGATACGCATGCGCGACAAAGACAATGAAAAGACGGTTAAAAACACCGTTGGGGGAAAGTAGGTTTTTCCCATCGAGTAAGTTTTAAGGGGTGACCTTCAGCCGGAACTTGGACAGGCAAGAAGCAGAGATTTCGGGCCTGTGACCTTCAGCCGGATTGAGTAGCCCTTTCGGCTTTCACGCGCTAAGACACGCCGGAGCTTCAATGATGGCCAGCGTAAACGTGCCAATCGGATCGATCCAAAGGGTTCTCGGCCATGAGAATAGCCGAACCACCGAAATCTATCTCCATTCGATTGGCGAGTCAGACAGGTTAGCCATCGCCGCACTTGAACAGGCGCAGCGAAATTCACACACCGATTCACACACCGACTAAGATGGTGGCGAATAGTAAAAATGGGTTACAGGATGCCAGTCCTATAACCCATTGAAATTATTGAATGGCGGAAGTGGATGGGAATCGAACCCACCTACGACGCTGTTCACGCCGTACACCGGATTTGAAGTCCGG
>SRXB01000551.1 GCA_009724975.1 bacterium
CACCTGAAAAACATCGTAAAGCTGACCGACGAGGGCGACAACGGCGAGGCCTATTTCAGCTGGGACTCAAAAAAGCTGATATGGCAATCGAACCGCGGCGACCGTGGGTGCGACAAAATCTGGACGATGAATATAGACGGCTCCGACAAAAAGATGGTCAGCCCCGACAAGGGCGCGAACACCTGCTCCTTCTTTTTGCCCGGCGACAAGAAGATAGTCTTCGGCTCCACCTCGCACTTTGAGGGGGCCTGCCCGCCAAAGCCCGACCTCAAGGGCAAGCATTACGTCTGGACCCTTTTCCCCTACGACATCTTCATCGCGGACGCAAACGGCGAAAACCCCGTCAGCCTCACCGCCGACAACCCCGAATACGACGCCGAGCCGGTCCTTGGCGCCGACGGCAAAAAAATAGTCTTCGGCTCCAAGCGCGAAAAAGACTTCGACATCTACACCATGGACATCGACGGAAAAAACGTAAAGCGCCTGACCGACACTTACGGCTACGACGGCGGCCCCTGGTTTTCGCCCGACGGCGCAAAAATCGTCTGGCGCGCCTGGCACCCCGAAACCGAGGCGGAAAAAGCCAGCTGGAAAGACTCGATGGAGTTCAACTACATAACGCCGGTGCCGCTGGACATATGGATAATGAACGCCGACGGCTCGGAGAAAAAGCTCCTCGTCAAAAACGGCGCGACCAACTGGTCGCCCTCCTTCACCCCCGACGGCAAGCGCATAATCTTCAGCTCGAACATGGACGACTGGCGCGGCGATATCGGCAAATACGGCCCCAACTTCGAGCTATATATAATGAACGCCGACGGCACCAACCAAAAGCGCCTCACCTA
>SRXB01000552.1 GCA_009724975.1 bacterium
CCTGAAACCGCATGCATACAAACAGTGGGAGCCTCCTTGTGGGGTGACTGCGTACCTTTTGTATAATGGGTCAGCGACTTACGTTATGTTGCGAGCTTAACCGAATAGGGGAGGCGTAGCGAAAGCGAGTCTGATAAGGGCGTTTAGTAGCATGGCGTAGACCCGAAACCGGATGATCTATCCATGGCCAGGATGAAGGTTGGGTAACACCAACTGGAGGTCCGAACCCACTAGTGTTGAAAAACTAGGGGATGAGCTGTGGATAGGGGTGAAAGGCTAAACAAATCCGGAAATAGCTGGTTCTCCCCGAAAACTATTTAGGTAGTGCGTCTTATATCACTTCCGGGGGTAAAGCACTGTTATGGCTAGGGGGTCATTGCGACTTACCAAACCATGGCAAACTCTGAATACCGGAAAGTGCGAGTAAGGCAGACAGACAGTGGGTGCTAACGTCCATTGTCAAGAGGGAAACAACCCAGACCGCCAGCTAAGGTCCCAAAGACACAGTTAAGTGGTAAACGAGGTGGGAAGGCATAGACAGCTAGGAGGTTGGCTTAGAAGCAGCCACCCTTTAAAGAAAGCGTAATAGCTCACTAGTCGAGTCGTCCTGCGCGGAAGATGTAACGGGGCTCAAACTGTGCACCGAAGCTGCGGATATCGAAAGATATGGTAGGGGAGCGTTCTGTAGGTCTGTGAAGGTGTCTTGTAAAGGATGCTGGAGATATCAGAAGTGCGAATGCTGACATGAGTAGCGATAAAGGGAGTGAAAAGCTCCCTCGCCGAAAGCCCAAGGTTTCCTACGCAACGTTCATCGGCGTAGGGTGAGTCGGCCCCTAAGGCGAGGC
>SRXB01000226.1 GCA_009724975.1 bacterium
TCAGATCAAGCGCTTTTTGGATAGAAGGGATACCTACATCAAGTCAAAGCTTGAGGAATCTTTCAGCGCGGATGTGGAGGAGATCGGCCAGACCATTTTCGTCGATAGGGCTGTGACGGAAAACCCCGCTTTGATCCATTCCAAAATCCGCTCCCTGATAAGTTCTGCCGGCAATGGGCCAAATGTTTATCCTGACGAAATCGCCAACGTCTTGATCGCCAAGGCGCAGAAGGTAATAGGCCGACCGGACGTGGCGGCGGTTAAGTTCACACTGGTGCAGGGCGAAAAGGGGCCGAAGATAAAGGGCGACATCATCCCGCGCAAGGAGCCTTCAGAGAAATAGTCCGAAATTGGTCTCAAGACAAAAAAAGCCGCCCCAAAGGGCGGCTTTTTAAGTTTGTCTCTTTGCTTGCTACTTGGTGTGTTTCTTTACGACGTTGACCTGGTTGATGGCGCGGTCCAGCTTTGCCTGGGCTTCAAGGTATTCCTTGGATTCGGTGGAGAAGAGAAGTTCTCCGACCTTGGCCTCGGCTTCGGCAAGAAGTTTTTCGGCCCTAGCCAGATCAATTTCGGTGGGGAATTCCGCCTCTTCGGCGAGAATCGTCACCTTGTCCAGCCCGACTTCCGCAAAACCCCTGCGAACCGCGAGGAAGGTTTCGACGTTACCTATGCGGTACATAAGTTCGCCCATTCCCAGCTCTACGAGGTAGGGGGTGTGCCCCACTAGGACGCCGAATTCGCCGTCCACGCCGGGTGCGGTCACTTCGTCCACGCCCTCGCTGACGAGGTGTCTCGTGGGTGTGACTATTTCCAGGCGAAATTTTGACTCGCTCATGGCTTTCTCCGTTACGCCTTAAGCTTCTCGGCTTTTTCGAGCACTTCCTCGATGCCGCCGACCATGTAGAAGGCCTGCTCGGGGATTTCGTCGTGTTTGCCTTCGGCGATTTCCTTGAAGCCCCTGATGGAATCCGCGAGCTTGACGTATTTGCCGGGGGTGCCGGTGAACGCTTCGGCGACGGAGAAGGGCTGTGAGAGGAAGCGCTGTATCTTTCTGGCGCGGGAGACGGCGAGCTTGTCGTCTTCGGAGAGCTCGTCCATGCCCAGAATGGCGATGATGTCCTGAAGGTCTTTGTAGCGCTGGAGTATCTGCTGGACGGTACGGGCAACCGCGTAGTGCTCGTCGCCGACGACGCGGGGATCGAGGATGCGGCTGGTGGAGTCCAGCGGGTCGACCGCCGGGTAGATGCCGAGCTCGGCGATCTGGCGGGAAAGAACCGTCGTCGCGTCGAGATGGGCGAAGGTGGTGGCCGGCGCGGGGTCGGTCAAGTCGTCGGCAGGGACGTAGATCGCCTGGACGGAGGTGATCGAGCCCTTGGAGGTGGTCGTTATGCGCTCCTGCATGACGCCCATTTCGGTGGCCAGCGTGGGCTGGTAGCCGACGGCGGAGGGTATGCGGCCAAGAAGCGCCGAAACCTCTGAGCCCGCCTGGGTGAAGCGGAAGATGTTATCGATGAAGAGGAGCACGTCCTGGCCTTCGGCGTCGCGGAAGTATTCGGCGACGGTGAGGGCGGAGAGCGCGACGCGGGCGCGGGCTCCCGGGGGTTCGTTCATCTGGCCGTAGATGAGGGAGGTCTTGTCGATAACGCCGGACTCCTTCATTTCCGCCCAGAGGTCGTTGCCCTCGCGGGTGCGCTCGCCAACTCCGCCGAAGACGGAGAAGCCGCCGTGCTGCTTGGCGACGTTGTTGATGAGCTCCATGATGAGAACGGTTTTGCCGACTCCGGCGCCGCCGAAGAGGCCGATCTTGCCGCCGCGCTGGTAGGGGGCGAGAAGGTCGATGACCTTGATGCCCGTCTCGAACGCTTCGACCACAGTGCTCATCTCCTGGAAGGAGGGGGCGAGCTTGTGGATCGGGGAGCGCTTGTCGGTGCCGATCTCTCCGGCCTGGTCGACGGGCTCGCCGATGACGTTGAGTATGCGCCCCAGAGTCTCCCTGCCGACAGGCATGGAGATCATGGAGCCCGTGTTCTTCACCGGCGCGCCTCGCACAAGACCCTCGGTGGAGTCCATCGCGATGGTGCGGACGGTGTTTTCGCCCAGATGCTGGGCAACCTCTAGGACGAGGTTCCACTCTTTGTCGTTTACCGCAATGTTTGTGACTCTCAGTGCGGTGTAGATCTCCGGAAGACCGCCTTCGAAGACTACGTCCACGACGGGACCGATAACCTGTGAAATTTTGCCGAACTCGCTCATTGGACTAGGCCTCCTTGGCTCTTCTCGGATCGCCTTTTATTTCATTGATTCGACGCCGTTGACGATGTCCATCAGCTCGGAAGTGATGGATTCCTGGCGGGCGCGGTTATACTTGAGTGTAAGGCGCTCGATCATGTCACTGGCGTTGTTGGTTGCACTTTCCATTGCCGTCATGCGTGCGCCGTGTTCGCTAGCCGTGGACTCCAGAAGAGCCCTGAAGATGCGAACATCGACGTAGCGCGGGAGAACCCAGTTGAGCATGTGCTCCTGGCTGGGCTCGTAGATGTATTCGGTGTTTACCGCGTCGGGCTCGGCGGCGGGGGGCTCGACGGGCAGAAGCCTGTCGTAGACGACCACCTGGGAGAGGGCCGAACGGTATTCGTTGTAGACCATGTAGACCACGTCAAGCTCTTTGTTGGTGTAGAGCTCTACGATTTCCCGCGCTATCTCCTGGGCGTGTCCGTATGTGACGTTGCCGAAGAGCTCGACCTTTTCGCCGAATTTGTCGACGGTTTTGGACTTGTAGTAGTCGCGGGCCTTCTTGCCTACGATGTAAACGCTGATCTTGTCGAATTTGTCGGCCTTTTCCTTGAGGAATCTGTCGATGCTCCTCAGGATGGAGCCGTTGAACGAGCCGCAGAGGCCGCGGTCCGAGGTGAAGACGACAAGGCCCACGTTCTTTTGCTCTCTGCGCTCCAGAAGGGGATGAGCCTCTTCCGAGGTGCGCAGCGCGAGGCTGGTTAGAACTTCCAGAATCTTGTCGGAATAAGGCCTGTTTTCGAGGATGGACTCCTCCGCCTTGCGAAAGCGGGCGGCGGAGACCATCTTCATCGCCTTGGTTATCTGCTGCGTGCTTTTGACGCTAGCGATTCTGGTTTTAATGTCCTTGAGGTTCGCCATTTTAAAGCTCCGCCTTAGGCGCTAAAGACCCCGTCGAACTCTTCGAGGGCGGCATTCAGCTTTTCCCTGATGTCGTCGGTAAGGGCCTTCTTCTCGCGTATTTCCGTAAGGAGCGCTTCCTTGCGGGTTTCGAAGAAGGAGTAGAGCTGCGCTTCGTAGGAGCCGAGCTTTTCCACTTCGTACTTGTCGCAGTAGCCTTTGGTGGCGGCGTAGACAAGGACGATCTGCTTTTCGACCGGCAGGGGCGAGTACTGACCCTGCTTGAGGATCTCGACGAGGCGCGCGCCGCGGTTGAGCTGCTGCTGGGTGGCCTTGTCGAGGTCGGAGCCGAACTGCGCGAAGGCTTCCAGCTCGCGGAACTGGGCGAGGTCGAGACGCAGGGTGCCGGCAACGGCCTTCATGGCCTTGACCTGGGCGGAACCGCCGACGCGGGAGACCGAGAGGCCGACGTTGATCGCCGGACGGACGCCGGAGAAGAAGAGGTCGCTCTCAAGGAAGATCTGGCCGTCGGTGATGGAGATGACGTTCGTGGGAATGTACGCGGAGACGTCGCCGGCCTG
>SRXB01000553.1 GCA_009724975.1 bacterium
CGGCAAGCGCATAATCTTCAGCTCGAACATGGACGACTGGCGCGGCGATATCGGCAAATACGGCCCCAACTTCGAGCTATATATAATGAACGCCGACGGCACCAACCAAAAGCGCCTCACCTATAACACCACCTTCGATTCCTTCCCCATGTTCTCGCCCGAGAGCAAGAAGCTCTCGTGGTGCTCTAACCGCAACCCCGAAAAGCCGAGGGCGACGGATGTTTTTATTGCGGATTGGGTGGAGTAGGGGGGATTCAAAAGGCAGGGGTGGAGCCGAGCTATACCCAACAAATACAAGGTAAATGATTTATCTTTGCGGGGCTTGGCGCGCTCGGTGCTTTATTTCGTCATTCCCGCGAAAGCGGGAATCCAGGTCTATTCTTGTTGCGCTACGCGCTTTTATTCTTGAAGGGGCTGGCCGCCCCTTCACCCTGCCCCACTTCTTTTGAAAGAAGTGGGCAAGAAACCGGCCCTGCAACAAAGCTCTCGCCTTACGGCTCGACCGTTCGCTTCGGCTTGGGCGTGGCGGGCATTCGTTTCACTCAACCCGCCGCCGCCCTTACCGCGCTCCGCTCACTGCTTCGTTGAAAGGGCCGTTTAGGTCACGGACGTTTGGCTCGCGTTCCGCTCGTGGCTGGCAAATCTTTTGATTTGCTCGAAGGTGGTTTTTTACATTCGAGGCCGAAGGCCGAGCCCGGAGCGCAAGCGACCCAGCGTCGTTTCCTTGGCCCCATTCAACCGAAGAAGCGAGCGGCATTAGGTCATCTTTCAAGGCTGTTCGCTGTCTGAGCAAAACGAGCCAAAAAATCAGGGCGAGTTTTGCGAGTTCGAACCCGCTTC
>SRXB01000227.1 GCA_009724975.1 bacterium
AGGATCATGGCCAGGCCGCAGACCGGAAGCAATCCGGCGAAAAACCATATAATTCCCAGACTGACGGCGGGCATTTTCTTGCGGAGGAGGAAGGCCGAGGCTATTACCGCGATTACCAGCGCCCAGGAGGAGATTACGACGGGGTCGGCCAGAGTAGTACGTATTGGGAAGTCGTAAAAAACTTTAAGGTCGAAGGGTAATAGGGCGTGACGCAGGTAAGTGGCCAGAGTCGTGGCGCTTGTTGCCACCCTTGTTTCCAGCGGAGATTGCCCCCAGCTTTCAACCGGCAGGACCAGCGACCTTATTATGAGGAAAACCGCCGCCACCGCCGCGTAATGGGCGAATTTGAGCGCCACCTCCCCTTTGGGCCTTCCGAGGGAGTAAAGACGCCAGAGAATGATTAGAGGGAAGACGCCTGCCACTATCTTCGAGAATAGCGCCAAGGTGAAGGCCGCCATTGAGAGGATGAAGTTGAGGCTCTTGTCTTTTTCCTCGCTTTTGAGGTGGAAGTAAAAGGCGGCGGTCATGAAGAGGGCGCAAATCAGGTCTGCGCGGGCGCTTATGTAGACCACCGGCTCGCTGTTGGCGGGGTGGACGGCGAAAATCAGCGCGGCGAGGAGGGCCTGGGGGCTCCCCATCATCTTTCTCGCGGCGGCGAATATTAGAAAACAGACCAGAAGATGCAAAAGCACGTTGGTAACGTGGTAACCGGTCGGGTCTATGTCCCAAAGCAGCTTTTCAAGGGCGAAGGTAAGGGTTGTGACGGGCCGGTAGTAAGGATTATGTACTCCTTCGCCAAGGCCCACGGTGTCGCCCGAGGCAAGTATCTTTGTCAGGTTTGCGGGGTCGTCGAGAAAGCCGTTGGCGGCTATAAAGGCGATGTCGTCCCAGACGAAGTCTCCGCCGAAGGCTCCCCAATAGGTGAAGAGCACCGCACCCGCCAAAATCGCGAGGGCGAAGGCGAAAAAGTGCTTTCTGGCGGTCCGCGCCGGAGAAAATCCGCTTTTGTACAAGCTTTCGGTGGTCATGCCGCCCTTTTTGCCGCTTTTTGCGCCACGCAAAAGACCGAAAGCCCCGCCGGAAGGGGAATCGCCTCAGCCAGGAGGTTTTCAGCGGTGGCGCAAATGTAGAGAATGTTGTTAAGCCAGGGGGGGAGGCGCGACAGCCCTCCACCCGAGGCGCTTTTGCGCAAAATTATCGCCGCGGGCAGGGGCAGGAGGTTTCTGTAGCCCGCCTTCACTATCTCAAGGCCGGAATCTTTTACCAGTTCTTTGATTCTTGAGCGCGTGTAGCGCCTTGCGCCGTGGGTTTCCATGTCGTGCCGGCCCCACAGCCAGTCATAGGCGGGAACCTGCATGACGAGGACTCCGCCGGGCCTAAGGACTCTCGCGCACTCCCTTAGCGCGGCCCGTTCGTCGCCGACATTGCGGTGGTAAAGCACGTCTATCAGCAAAACGGCATCGAAATGGCTTTCGCGCATCGGCAGGTCCGTCGCCGAGCCCATTACCAGCCCCTTGAGCCCCCTTTGAGCCGAGAGGGAGAGGGCTTCATGCGAGAAATCGACCCCGGCGGCTTCCTCGGCTTTGATCGACGCCAGCGTTCCTCCGGTTCCGCACCCGATGTCCAGCACCTTTTTGCGGTCGGCTATGTGGCGGTGAATGAAGTCGCGCAGGGCTCTGTGCCACCAGTAGTCATCTTCGAGGGCGCGCATCGAGCGATAGGCGTCACTCCTCATCTTCGCCCTCCTTTGCCCCCCTGACCACTTCCCTGACCACGTATTGCGGGGTGCCGTTCGCGGTCAAAAGGAGCTGGCCCAGATATTCGCCCACAACGCCCAGGATGAGGAGCTGGACACCGGAGAGGACGAAGAGCGCCACGATGAGCGAGGGCCAGCCGACGGGGAGGGAGGGGTTCAAAATCTTCTCAACAACTGTCGAGGCCGCGCCCACGGCCCCGATAAGGCTGAAGAAGATGCCAAGGAGGCTTGCGATGCGAAGGGGCGTTATGGAGAAATTGACTGTTATCACCGCCCACAGCCGGAAGAGCTTTTCGACCGTGTAGCAGGATTTGCCCTTGCGCGAGGGTTCGTGCATGGTCTGGAGGGTGGAGATGTTGTCGGTTGCGCGCAGGGCGAGGCCGTCTATGTAGGGGAAGGGACCCTTATAGGCCTTGATGTGATCTACCGTGAAGCGGCTGAGGCATTTGAAGCTGGAAAGATAAAGCCCTTCGGGGAGGCGCATCAGCTTTCGTGCTGACGCGTTTGCCATTTTGCTGAAGAGGTTGCGGGCCGGATGGTGTTTTTTCTCGGCGTAGCGGGAAAAGACTATGTCGTAACCGCCCCGTATCGCCTCGGCGGCGAGCCGGAACGCCTCCTGGGGCGGGTTTTGGCGGTCATCGTCCATGATGACGCACCATTGGCCCCTCGCGTGGTTGAGTCCGGCCATCACCGCGTTGTGTTCGCCGGAGTTTTTCGCAAGGTTTACGAAGGTGACGTTTTGCGGGTGGCGTCGGCAAAGGGAGAGGCAGGCATTTTCCGAGCCGTCTTTGCTCGCGTCGTTGACCAGCACGATCTCAAGGTCGTAGCCAGGGTTTTTATCGACGAGTTCCTCGACCAGCGGCCCTATGGTGCAGGCCCCGTTGTAAACGGGGATGACCACCGAGACGCATTTGGGCGCGGGTGTCTTTACAACTCGAAGTTCGCCGCTTGAATGTAATTGATTTTTCGCCGTCTGCATGGCCTTGAGGATATTTAAACCATGACGGCGTCGGCAATCGGGTTAAACCCCGATTGGGTAGGGCGAAAACCCTATAAAGGCTATTTTGTCAGTCCAGGATGCCGTTTTCGAAGGCGTAGCGCACCAGCTCGGCGGCTTTGTGAAACCCGAGTTTCTCCATTACTCGCTGGCGGTGAGTCTCGACGGTTTTTACGCTTATTCCCAGCTTCGCGGCTATCTCCTTGTTTGTCAGCCCCTCCGCCACGTATTTTACAATTTCCAGTTCGCGGGGGGAGAGGACGCTGCCCGCCTCTTCCACGTGTTTTGAGCCCAGCGAGGCCCTGGCGCCCTTGCTGATGAACCTGTTCCCCTGCGACACCTGTTCTATGGCGGTGATGAGGGTTTCGAAGGCCTCCTCTTTGAGCACGTAGCCGTCAACGCCCATGTTCATCGCCTTTTTAACGCTTACGGGGTCGTTGTGCATAGAGAGCATGAGGATTTTCACGTCGGTCCCGCGCTGGCGCAGGGCTTTTGTGACCTCGAAGCCGTCGAGAATCGGCATCGAGATGTCGAGTATGAGTATCTCGGGGGCAAGGGCGTTGGTTTTGGAGAGGGCGTCCGCGCCGTCGCTGGCGGTGCCGGCTACTTCTATGGAGCGTTCGCCCGAGAGAAGTTCCACCAGCCCTTCCCTGAAGATTTTGTGGTCGTCGGCTACAATGACCCTGCTCATGTTAGGGGAACCTCCACTCTTACGGTAGTCCCCGTACCCGGGGAGCTTTCAATCCGGCATTTGCCGCCTATCAGGGCCGCTCTTTCGCGCATCGTTTTGAGTCCTATTCCCCCGCTCCGGTTTTCGTGTAAGGAGAAGCCCACCCCGTTGTCCATGGCTATCAGGGTGAGGGTTTTGCCGTCGTAATATAGGGATATGTCAACGCGCGTTGCAAGGGAGTGCTTCACGGCGTTGGAGATTATCTCCTGGAAGATCC
>SRXB01000554.1 GCA_009724975.1 bacterium
GGACACAAGGCCGCGGTGCCAAATTCGGTAATGCTCTCGGAGCTTGTATTGCCCGCCGGACTGCCGACAGGCGGGAGAAAAGCGCCCTACGCTGGCGACCCCGCCACCTATCCGCCGATAGCGGTCCCCATCGCGGATTCCATCAACTCCGTGGTGAAAATACTTGTCGATTCCCTCCAGCAGGCGGTAGCCGAAGACTACTCCTATTACGACGAAACGGATGACATTGCCTACTGGGGTCCCTACAACTACGAGGGCGGCAACGGACAACTGGTTTTGATGGTGCAAAAGCTCTCCGGCAGCCCCGTATCGTACTCCTGGGTCCTCTTCCGCGTGCCAGACGTCTTCAACCTCGCCGCCGCCATTAACGCCACCACGCCGCCCACCGATGTCTTTCCCATCTTCGCCGGTTACACCGAACCCGGGACGAGCGGAGACTATTTCGGCTACGCGATGCTGGACATGGATTCCGACGCCGAAGCCGGAGCCTATTACGGCGAGGCGGGCCCCTTCGGCCAGGGCGTTTTCACCGCCGCCTTCGGTAAATACAAAGACCCCGCCGACGACACCTTCTCCTACGACTACGTGATGAGCGTCTTCCACGATTTTGCCTTCGACGTCTCCACCGCCATAAACGCCGACTACCTTTACGGCGACTACAAGAGCTCCACCGACTCGGTCACCTTTTTCAATTTCGTGAGCAACGCCGACGTAGTCGGAGGGACAACTCCCGAGACTCTGGACATACGCCTCGCCTTCCTGAACCAGGCCGACGGCAGGGCGGAAGTCGCCATAAGCGGCGGCGACCTCCTTTCAACCAATCAGGTGAACGAGTGCTG
>SRXB01000022.1 GCA_009724975.1 bacterium
TGGCTACAATTTACCCCGCCTGGCAGGCCTCCAGAATGAATCCGGTGCGGGCGATACGCACAGAGTAACACTCTTGCGAAGCCGCCTGGCCGCCTTATAATCGTTTATTGCAACCGATAGGAAATAAAAGGAGTTGAAACCATGAAAATCGGAATACTCACCGGCGGCGGCGATGTCCCGGGCCTCAATCCCGCCATACGTTCCGTCGTCACCCGCGCCGCGCAGGACGGCCACGAAGTTTTGGGGTTCCGCAGGGGTTGGATGGGCCTTTTGCACCTCAATCCCGACGATCCCGAGACGGTGAAAGAATTCACCCTTCCCCTAAACCTCGAAAACACCCGCACCGTAGAGCGCACCGGCGGCACCTTCCTGCACACCGCGCGCGTAAATCCCTGGGCGGTCTCCCCGAGCTCGCTCCCCTCCTTCATTTCCAGGGATTTCGTCCGCGAGGGCGAAAAGGGAAAGCTCGACTGCACCCCGCACGTCAAGAAAGTGCTGGAAAAGATGGGAATCGACGTTCTCGTTCCCATCGGCGGGGAAGACACCCTTGGCTACGCCTCGCGCCTCCACCGCGATGGATATCCCGTCGTCTCGATACCAAAGACTATGGATAACGACGTTTTCGGAACTGACTACTGCATCGGCTTCTCCACCTCGATAAGCCTATCGGTTAAGTTCATCCACCAGTTGCGCACCTGCACCGGCTCCCACGAGCGCATCGGCGTGGTGGAACTCTTCGGCAGATACTCAGGCGAAACCTCGCTCATCGCCGGCTACCTCGCCGCCGCCGACCGCGTCCTCATACCCGAGGTCCCCTTCGAGACTGAAAAGGTCGCCGACCTGATACTCAAAGACAAGAAAGCCTGCTCGGCCCGCTACTCCATGCTAACTATCTCCGAGGGGGCTTTGCCGACCGGCGGCGACATCCACCAGACCGGCGAGGCTGACGCTTTCGGCCACAAAAAGCTCGGCGGCATCGGCCAGCAGCTCTCCAAGAAAATAGAGGAGCTGACCGGCGAAAAGACGATGTTCCAAAGCCTTTCCTACCTCATGCGCTCCGGCGCGCCCGACGCGCTCGACCTCATGGTTGCTAAAAACTACGGCAACTGCGCGATGGACCTGATAAACAGGCGCGAATTCGGCCGCATGGTCGCTCTCCAGGGCGGCAAATACACCCACGTCCAGGCCGACATGCCGCTGATGGGGACCAAGAACGTGGACGTAGACGCCCTTTACGACAAAGAAAACTACGTGCCGAAGATAAAAAACGCCCTCGGCATGCCGATGTTCCTCTACTAAGAGCAAAAGGGGCGGGGGAAGACCCCGCCCCTGTCTTTTATTCCATGAAAAAATCCATCAGGTGCTTTTTATTCTTTTTTGCGGCGCTTTTGTCGGCGCTTCCGGCTATGGCCGCCTTCGAGGCGGAGGAGCTTTTGGAAAAATTCCGCGATCTGGGCAAAGAGCCTTGCGAAGCGGCGAAAGAAGCCGAAAAACTCTTCTCCCTCCACGCCGACACCTCCCTTTTCCACGTCAACGAGGCTTTGCTTCGAGACTCGTGGTATATGTGCGCCGTAAAAAGCGATTTGCGGGAAATATCGTTTGAGCGCAAGGTTCGGGCCGTCCACTGGGCGCTTCGGGAAAAGACGCAAAAAAGCGCCTTCGAGCTTTTCATCCTCTCCTCGACCCCGACCGAGGGCGAACCCTACGACGGCAAAGCGCTAAAAGAGATGGCCGAAAGATTCCCCCAGGCCACCGGCGCGGTCTGGGCCGATTTTATACTGGCGGCGGGGCTTCGTGGAGAACCCGCGAAGGTGGAGGAGTTCCTTTCGCGCAATCCCGATTCGCGCCTGGCCCCAACGGCGCGGATAATACTCGCCAACTGGCTCAGCCTCTCGCCCGAAACGGTCGAAAATTCAATCGTCAGCTACAAGGACGCCAGAAGGCTCTACCCCGAATCCCACTTCGACTACTACACCGCAGGCTCCAAGCTCCTCGGCATAGGCGAAAAGATTTCGGCGGGCGAGCAGGCGACGATCCCCGTGGTGCTTGGTTTTTACAATCCGCCGGAAGGCGGCGAAAGATATTCGCTTAAGGACCTTAAGAAAGCGCTGGGGTTGGAATGAATATTATTCTCTGCGGAAAATGCGGCGTGACGGTAAATGAAGGGGACGGGGCGCCGCAGGGAGGCCTTATTCTCTGCGACGACTGCGCTATGAACGCCCTAACGCCGCCAAGGCCCTGCGACCCATGGGCTGTCAAGATGGCCACAAGCGGCTTTTCCTCCAAGGCGGACGCGGCAAAAACCCTTCGCGGCGTTGAAAAAGCTCTTTACGAACTGGTTGGCGATAAAGGGAAGGTCCGTTCGAGGGAGGCGGAAAAAATCCTTGGCCTCTCCGAGGAAGAGATTAAGCGGGCTTTCAGCGTCCTTCGCCACATGGAGCTTTTGCGGGCCGCCAAAAACCCGTCTGGCGGGGTGGATTTAATTCCTTTTTAATACGCTCAGGCCCAAAAAAAAGGCGGCGCCCATTTGGACGCCGCTTTTTTTTACCCGCGTGGTGGCTATTTCATCTGTTCGAGAATATCCAGAAGGTCAACCACACGGTTGGAGTACCCCCACTCGTTGTCGTACCAGGTGATGGTCTTCAGCATCCTTTTGCCGACCACCTGGGTTAGCTGGGCGTCGAAAATCGCCGAGTGCGGATCGCCGATTATGTCGCTTGAGACTATCGGACCTTCCTCGTAGCGCAAGACCTTTTCAAGGCGCTTTGTCCCCGCGGCGGCCTTCACCGCCTCGTTGACCTCTTTTACCGTAACGTCGCGGCTCATCATCGTTACAAGGTCCACCACCGAACCGTCGGGAATGGGAACTCGCACCGCCATGCCGTCGAACTTGCCCTTGAGCGCCGGAAAGACCTTGCCCACCGCCTTGGCCGCGCCAGTTGAGGTGGGTATGGTGTTTTCGGCGGCGGCGCGGGAGCGCCGCCAGTCGGAGTGAGGCACATCAGCGAGGCGCTGGTCGTTGGTATAGGCGTGCACGGTGGTCATGAGACCGCTCTCTATGCCAAAAGCCTCGTGCAGAATCTTTGCTATGGGGGCCATGCAGTTTGTTGTGCAGGAGGCGTTGGAGATGACCAGGTGTTCTGGCTTCAGGACCTCTTCGTTGACGCCGATGACTATTGTGGCGTCGACCTCGTCCTTGGCTGGGACGGTCAGGATGACCTTCTTCGCGCCCGCCGCAAGGTGCTGGGCCGCCTGCTCGCGCTTGGTGAAGACTCCGGTGGACTCTATGACGAAATCTACGCCCAGATCCTTCCACGGCAGGGCGGTCGGGACCTTTTCGGCCAGCATTTTTGTCTTCTGGTGGTCGGTAACGAGGACTCCGCCCTCGACGTTGACTATCTCCGAGAACTTGCCCATCACTGTGTCGTGGCGCAAAAGGTAGGCCAGCGCCTCGGGAGAGGCGAGGTCGTTCACCGCTACTATCTCCACCCCTTTTTTCGCGTTGAGGAGGCGGTAGACACTGCGGCCTATTCTTCCGAATCCGTTTATTGCGACTCTCATGGCTATTTACCTCCCTTGGCGTTCATTATCTCGGCGGTTTCCAGCATTCTTTGCGCTATCGACCAGCCGTTGTCGAACCAAAAGAGGGTTTTTACGAGGCCGCCCGCTATTGAGAGTGTGGCGTCGGAATCGAGGACGGCCGAGCGGCAGTCGCCGATGATGTCGCTCGACACTATTTTCTCGTCGGTCCAGCCCAAAAGCCCCTTCATTGCTCCTTCCGATGCCTTTTTGACCGCTTCGTTGACCTCGGCTACCGTCGCGTCCCTTGAGAGCTTCGCGGTGAGGTCGATGTTGGAGCCCGCGGGAACCGGCACATTGAGGGCGATGCCCTCGATTTTGCCTTTGAACTCGGGGATGAGCCTTTCCACTACCGAGGGGGCCCAGGTGGTGTTCGGGATTATGTTTTGCGCCGCGCTGCGGCTCCAGCGGCCCGCGCCCTTGGCGGCGTCGGAAAGCTGCTGGTCGCCGGTGTAGGCGTGAATCGTCGTCATTGAGGCGGCTTCGAGGCCGAAGGCTTCGTCAAGGACCTTTAGCGCCAGCGCCAGCGCCTGCACCGAACTTGAGCCGCAGGAGATGATGGCTTCGCCCCTGGGGATGCGCTGGCAGTTGATTCCGCGCACCACCACCGGAACCTGGTCGTCGGCTGGCGTTGACGAGATTACGCATTTGGCTCCCTGCGCGACGTGCTTTGCCAGCGCCTCGCGGGTTTTGTGCCTGCCGGTGCACTCGAAGACCACGTCCGCCCCCAGCACGTCCCAGGCGATGGTTCCGGGGTCGGCGCGACGCAAAAAGCGGGCGCGCTGCCCCTTGCAGGTGATGTAATTGCCCTCAAGGGCCGCCGGCGTCTTGAAGGCTCCTTCCACTGTAGAGTGGTTGAGAAGGTATACCAGCGATTCGGGATCGGCGTCGTCGCACACCGCGACGAACTCTATCCCCGGGCGATCGTGTCCGAGCCTGAAAAGCGCCCTTCCCACGCGGCCGAAGCCGACAATTCCTATCCGCAGCGACATGGCAAAACTCCCTATGCGAAATAAAAGTTGGGGGGTTTTTGAAATTATACCGCCGGAAAATTGGCGCGCAGGGATCGGCGGCGATTTTTCGGCAAAAAAGAAGGCCCTTTCGCAAGGACCTCCTTCGGGGACTACTTTTTAATGAAGGCTACTGGCTTATTGCATTTTTCGCAGGTTTTGGGCTTGCAGCGACACTCTTTTTCCGCGCCGCATTCGGGGCATTTGAAAATCGCCATCTCTTTTCTCCTCTTTTAGTCTTCAATAACGGCTATGTAGGTAAGGTTTCTCAAGGTTTCCGCCATATCCATGCCATAGCCTACCAGAAAACCGTCCTTCAGGGTGAAGCACGAGTAATTTATTTCAACCTCGCTCTCGCGACGCCCCCGCTTGTCCACCAGCGTGCAGACCTTTACCGAAGCCGCTCCGCTGTTTTTCAATCCGTCGATGAGAAAAGAGAGGGTTTTGCCGGAATCGACAATCTCCTCCACCACAAGTATGTCTCTACCCGCGAGCGGAAGCTTGCAGCCCAGGCAGGCCTTGACCTCTCCGCTGGAAAAGGTCTCGTTCCCGTAGGAGGAGAGGCGGACGAAATCAATCTGGCAGGGTATTGTAAGTTTTCTGGCGAGATCCGCCGTGAAGATGAAGGCGCCGGTGAGTACGCCCATCAATATGAGATTTTTGCCGGAGTAATCGCGATCAATGCAGGCGGCGACCTCGGCTATGCGGGCCTGAATCGCGGTGTTGTCGTAAAGGACCCTCACCCCTTGCCCCTTAAATTTTTCTGCCCGGGTAGAGCACTACCAGCGCCTTTGCCGGTTCTTCGCCGATGGAGCGGAAGGCGTGGGGTATTTCGGAGTCGAAGTAAAGGCAGTCGCGCGGGGCGAGCTTGTACTTGCCCTCGTCGCTTATGAATTCCACCTGGCCACTGAGAATGTAAACGCACTCTTCGCCGTCGTGGCTGTAGTAACGAAGGCTCTTCTCGCCGGAGCGGGCGAAGGTGACGAGCAGCGGCTGCATTGATTTTCTGGCCTTGTGTATTTCAAGGGATTCGTAACTGTATCCCATCTCGTCGCTGGGGTGGTGGGCGCGGACGCCAATGTTCTTGCGCTCGTCGGGCCTTGTCACCGCGACCCGCAAGTCCTCTTCCTCTTCCTGGAAAAAATGGGAGATGTTGACCCCTAGGGAACGGGCGATGCGGATGAGGGTGGCGACTGGCGGGACTACGTGGCCGTTCTCCACCTGCGAAAGGAGCGGCTTTGAAAGGCCGGTCTTGTCGGACAGCTGCTGGAGGGTAAGATCCATCTCGCGGCGAAGTTTACGTATCTTTTCGCCTATGGCCAGATCCTTTACTTCCTCTTCGAACCCTTTCATTTTTTCCTCTCCGGCTCGTTGCCGAACAGCGTTTCAATGAAATAATTGTAGCATTGAGACAGGATTTCTTTTATATCGTCCTACACCTGTTGTATATTGTCGTTCCCTTTATTTACCACATTTTAAACGCCAAGCGGAGGTAAGATAAAGATGGATCTCGCCAAAGAAGCGCTTTTCTTTGACGCGTGGACTAAAGCCGAGGACGTGGCCACCAAGATGCTGGTCTACCTCAACGAGCTTCGCCTGCAGCGCGGAGTGCTCATCCACGTATACGGAAGGTCGATAGCCAAGGTGACCTCGGTGGAGGTCATAAAGGTCCACCGCTACGCCAAGCTGATTACCGGCGAAGACCTTACCGTTGAGGAGACCTATCCGGTACTGGCCGCAATAGCCCGCCTTGACCTCTCTCCCTGCCGCCTCGACCTGGGCAAGCTCACCTTCAAGTATAAACGGTCGGGAGTGGCCTCGGTCGACGATTTTCTCCGCTCCGAGCTCGGTAGCGTAATCACCGGCTCCAAGCTGGTGCTGGCAAAGCCGCAGGACCTTGTGCTTTACGGCTTTGGCCGCATAGGCCGACTTTTGGCCCGCATCCTCATCGACAAGGTGGGCAAGGGCGACAAGATTCGCCCCCGCGCCATAGTCGTAAGAAAATCCGGCAAGGACGACCTCGAAAAGCGCGCCGCCCTCCTTCGCTACGATTCCATCCACGGCAAGTTCTCGGGCACCATCGAGATAGACGAGGAGGAGAACGCCATCATCGCCAACGGCAACATGATGCGCCTCATCGACTCGGCCAATCCCGAAGACATTGACTACACCCAGTTCGGCATCTCAGACGCGATACTGGTCGACAACACCGGCAAGCTCTCCGACCGCGCCGGCCTTAGCCGCCACCTCTCCGCGAAGGGCATCAAAAAAGTCATTCTCTCCGCCCCGGGCAAGGGCGACGTGCCCAACATAGTTTACGGCATCAACAACAATACCATCGACCCCAACGAGGGGGTCCTTTCGGCGGCCAGCTGCACCACCAACGCCATAGCGCCGGTCCTCAAGGTCGTCCACGACAAATACGGCATCGTCTCGGGCCACATCGAGTCGGTCCACTCCTACACCAACGACCAGAACCTCATCGACAACTTCCACAAAAAGCCCCGTCGCGGCAGGGCGGCGGCGCTGAACATGGTCATAACCTCCACCGGCGCGGCGGGCGCGGTCTCCAAGGTTTTGCCCGAGCTTAAGGGCAAAATGACCGGCAACGCCATCCGTGTTCCCACACCCAACGTCTCGCTGGCCATCTTGAAACTCACCTTGCAAAACCCGACCAACAAGGAAGAGATAAACGAATATTTCAGGGGGATTGCCCTCAACAGCGCCCTACAGAACCAGATAGATTTCGTAAACTCCCGCGAAATCGCAAGCTCCGACATAATCGGCTCGCGCCACGCGGGCGTGGTCGACGGCGACGCCACCCTCGTCAACGAAGCCGACCCCCGCAACGTTGTCCTCTACGTATGGTACGACAACGAATACGGCTACACCTGCCAGCTCATGCGCGTGATACAGCAAATGGCGGGCATCGACCTTCCCGACCTCCCCGTCTACTAGACGCAAAGTTTCTGCAATAAAAAAGCCCCGCAATAGCGGGGCTTTTTGTTTTAGCGGATGCGAGGCAAACAAAGCTCGCGGCGGCTTTCTTTATTTTGCGCAGTCGGAGGGGTCGCCGAGGAGCTTTTCCAGGGCATGGGGTAGGGCGGGAAGGATCGCCTCAAGGTTTTCCTTCACTCCCTTGGGACTTCCGGGGAGGTTTACGACAAGGGTTTGGCCGCGCACGCCGCATACCGCGCGGGATATCATAGCGTGAGGTGTTTTCTTTAGGCTTTCGGCGCGCATCGCCTCGGCCATGCCGGGCACTTCGAAGTCAATTACCGCCCTTGTGGCCTCCGGCGTCACGTCGCGGGGGCCAAGGCCGGTTCCGCCGGTAGTTATTATCAGGGCCAGTTGGTCTTCATCGGCCCATTTGACCAGCGTGCGCACGATTGTACTTCTGTCGTCAGGTATGACCCCGTAGGCGGATACGTCGAAGGGACCGCCGGACAGGATTTCGCGTATTACCTTGCCGGAGAGGTCCTCTCGTTCGCCCCGCGAGCCTTTGTCCGAGAGGGTGAGTATCCCAGTCCTGAAAACGGCGCTCATTTTCCCTCCGCAAAGAGAACTATTATCTCGTCGCCCACCTTAATCTCCCCGACCTCTATCACCTTGGCGAAGACACCCTCCTTGGGCATGACGCAGTCGCCCGCCTGGTGGTAGATGGCACAGCGGGTGTGGCACTCCTTGCCGTGCTGGGTCATCTCAAGGATGACGGGGCCGACGCGAAAGCGCGCGCCGATTGGCAGGGCAAGGAGATTTACTCCCTTGGTGGTTATGTTCTCGGCGAAATCGCCCGGACCCACTTTGAGTCCGGCGGCTCTCATCTTCTCGATGGATTCCTCGGCCAAAAGACTCACCATGCGATGCCAGTCGCCGGAGTGCGCGTCTCCTTCTATGCCTTGAAAGCCGATGACGGCGCTTTGCACCGGCGTCTTTTTCGTTCCCTTGGTTTTGCTTATGTTTATCGAAACTACTGAGGGCATTGAGCTTTCAGCCTTTCTTCAATTCGCGTCGCTGGAAAACCCTCCGCGCCGTCGCCGATATGATTTGCGGCACGTTGCGGCTCTTGGCTATCTGCTTTAGGTCCTTGTCGTAAAGTGTTTCAAGGAGCCTGAAGGCCTTTTGCGCGGGGGTCTTCGGGTTTTGGGCCAGAGCGAGGCGCAGGGAATACTCCCTTAGCCACTCTTTTTTCGTAAGTATATAGAAAATTATCTCGTCCGGGGTCATTTTGTCCTGGGCGATAAGCAACACCTCGTCTTCGCGGATCTTTGGGCTTCGGATGACCGCGTTAACCACTGTGCGGTTGGAGTCGCGGGCGAGGAGCTTTCTCGCGCCCTTGGAGCCCAGGGTGGCGAGTTTGATTTTCTCGGCGATGGACATCGTTTGGATGAGTTTATAAAGGTTTACCGAGGAATCAAGTTCGGCTCCCTCTTTCATAAGCTCGTCGGGCAGCTTGATATCGTCGGTGTCAGTGCCGTAGCCGCTTATTATCTTCGCCAGTTCCTCGTCGACAGGGTCAGTGGAGGCCTCGCCCTCTTGGGCCGGATTTTCATCGGCGGTTTCCGCTATTTTTGGCGCGCCGACGGGAACCGCGCCCCCGATGCCGTGGCTTTCCGTCAAAAAGGCCAGCGTTTTTGCCGGCGTGGCAGGATTTGCGGCAAGCGCCCCCACCACCGAGGGGAATTTTCCGAGTGCGGCGGAGTTCTCAGCTATCGTTCTGAGCAGCGGTTCGTCCGGCATCGTCGAGCAACGAAGAAGGGTCTTCTCTCCCACATTCGGGTGCGAGACGAGCTTGAAGAGGATTTTGGAGACATTTGAAAAATAGTCGGCCAGAAGGTCGATAATCGACTGGTGGAGGAGGTCGAACCCCAACACCTTTTCGATGGTGGCCATTTCAAGTCTTCTGACGGCGCCGTCGGCCTCTTCCCTCACCTTTTCAGAAGGGTCCCGCACCAGATAGGTAAGGACCCCGAGGCGCTCAAGGGCGCTCATGGGCACATCGCCCCTGGCGAAGGCGAGCCGCACCTCTTCGGGGGCGGCTGGATCGATCCCTTTTTGGAGAGGCTCCGGAAGGGGAACGGGCTTTAGCGTCATTTGGACCGTCTGGATATTATCGCGTCCGCAAGATTTTTTTCTTTAATGCGCGCCTGCGCCGCCTGGGCGTCGGCTTCGCCGAAGGGGCCGCAAGCCAGCCGCCAGATCGGCATGTCGCCCGAGAATTTTTCAAAGGTGGATTGTATGCCCTTGGAGGAGAGGAGCGATTTATATTCGCCCATCTCCTTGTCGACGTAGAAATAGGCGTCCATGCGGTCGGCGGAGAGGAAAGCCTCGAAGCCACCTCCCCTCAAGACCTGCGCGGCCTTGGCGGCGTCCGCACCGACGACGCTCAGGCGAAAGCCCTCTCCCTTTCGCATTATCTTGTCGCGAAAGCAGGGTATGGAGAGGGCTTTGATTTTTTCCTCAAGTCCTATCAGGTTGGACTGGTTTTTGTACATACCCACGTTGACGATGAAATTGCCGCCGGTCGCCAGGGCGGGGGCAGGCGCGGGCTCTGCGGGTTTCGGCGCTGGCGGGGGCGGCTTTTGCGGCTCGGCTACTTTCGCCACAACTTGCGCGGATTCTGGAGCCGGCGTCTTTGCTACCGGCGGAGTCGGCGCAGGAGGGGCGGAAGCCGCTGGCGGCGGCGCGGGCGGCTCGACCGGCTTTTGCGCTTCCACAGCGGGGGTGGTCGGCTCCTTGGGCTTTGGTTCCCCCAAAAAGCCGATTGCCTCCTTTTCGCCGGAAAGGGGCCAACGCTTGGCCTTTTCCTTTCCGCCCATAAGGCTTAACCCAACTATCACACCCATTACGACGACCGCCACGGCCATCGCCAGGACGGGGGATATCTTGCCCTCCTTCCTTGAAAGGGCGGCAAGGATTTTACCTGACTCGGGGCGGTTTTTAGCTTCTATTGTCGCCAAAAGGCTACTCCTCGTCCTCTTCGACGGTCGCGCCGGCGATGATTTTCTCAGCCAGGTGCGCGGGAACTTCGTCATAGTGGTCGAATTTCATGGTGAAGGTGCCCCTGCCGGAGGTCATGGAGCGCAGGTCGGGGGCGTATTCTTGTATTTCGGCCAGTGGCACGAGGGCGCGCACCGACTGCCACCCCTTGCCCGGATCCATGCCAAGAATCCTGCCTCGGCGGGAGTTCAGGTCGCCGATGACGTCGCCGAGGTTTTCGTCGGGGACCATTACCGCTATCTCCTCGATGGGCTCAAGGAGAATCGGCTTGCATTCGAGCGCGCCTTTCTTGAAGCCTATCGACCCCGCTATCTTGAAGGCCATTTCCGAGGAGTCGACATCGTGATACTTGCCGTCGTAGAGGGCCACTTCCACGTCAACTACCGGGTAGCCGGCGATGACGCCCTTTTTCATGCGGTCCTTGATGCCGGCCTCGACGGCGGGGATGAAGTTTCTGGGTATCGCGCCGCCGACGATTTTGTCGACGAACTTGAAGCCTTCGCCGCGTGGCAGCGGGCGGATCTCTATCCAGGTGTCGGCGAACTGGCCCCTGCCGCCGGACTGCTTTTTGTGGCGGCCCTGCACCTTGGTGCTCCCTTTTAGCGTTTCGCGGTAGGGGACTTTGGGGGTTTTAAGTTCCATCTCGGCGCCGTATTTGCGCTTCATCCTCTCGGAGAGGATGTCGATGTGGAGCTTGCCCATGCAGGAGACGATAAGTTCGTGCGTCTCTTCGTTTCTGGTGGCGTGGAGGGTGAGGTCCTCATCCTGGAGCTTTCTAAGGCCCTGCCCCAGCTTGTCCTCGTCGCCCTTTGTCTTCGCGAAGGCGGCGAAGGAGATCAGGGTTTCGGGCGGCTCGGTGAAGGAGAGCTTCACGGGGGCCTTCTTGTCGGAAAAGACATCGCCTGTAGTCGTGTCTTTGAGCTTGGGAAGGGCGAAGATGTCGCCCGGGCCCGCGTCGCCGACGGGAAGGAGCTCTTTGCCGAAGAGGGCCGCAACCTGGCCGAAGCGCTCGTCGGTGTCTTTGGTGGAGTTGTGGTAATTGGAGTCGGCGGAGAGGTGGCCCTGGTAGACGCGAACAAGATTTAGCCTGCCAGCGAAGGGGTCGGATATGGTCTTGAAGACAAGGGCGGCAAGGGGGGCCTTGTCGTCGGCCTTTATGGATGCGCCGTCAGCGGTGGGTACGAATTTGCGGTCGAGGGGGGATGGGAAGGAGGCAACTATGAGGTCCAACAGGGAGGCAGCGCCGACGGCTTTGGGCCCTGCGGCTATCACCACCGGCACGATCTGGCCGGAGACGATGCCGGAGCGCAACGCGCCCGCCAGCTCCTCGTCCGTTATCGGCTTGCCGTCGAAGAATTTCTCCATGAGGGTTTCGTCGGTTTCGACCAGGCTCTCTATCATCGCCTCCCTCGCGGCGGCGGCGTCGTCGGCCAAATTGGCGGGAATCGGGCCCTCCTGGGCCTTGCCGGAATCGTCGGCGAAGGTGAAGGCCTTGTTTTTGACGAGATCGACGTAGCCCTTGAACGATGAACCGGAGCCTATGGGGAGCATGGTTCTGACGAAGTTGGCCTCGAAGTGGCGGGCGAGGGAGTCCATGACCTTGTCGAAGGAGGTGTTCTCCTTGTCGAGCTTGGTCACCGCGACTATGCGGGGAAGTTCCAGCCGCTGAGCCTGGGCCCACATCTTCTCTGCCTCGAATTTTACCTCGCTGTCGGCTCCCGCAACCAGCACCACCGCTTCAGCGGCGTGGAGCGCTCCCATGCCGTCGAAGAGGAAGACATCGTAGCCGGGGGTGTCGAGTAGGGTGATTTTGTGCTTTTGATGCTCGAAGCTCGCGACGCCGGTGGAGATGGTCAGCCTGTGGGATTTCTCCTCGGGGTCGTAATCGAGTATGGAGTTTTGATCGTCGACCTTGCCAAGCCTTTTCGTGGCACCGGAAACGAAAAGCATCGCCTCGGCGAGGCTGGTCTTTCCGCTTCCGCCCTGACCAGCCAAGGCGACGTTCCTTATCTTGTCGGTTTCGAACCTCTTCATCAAAGCTCCTTTCGCAAAGCCGCCCCCTAGGGGGACGAGCCTTTATAAACGGCAAAGCGCATCAAAGGTTTCGCTGGTAGATTATCCTCAAGCCCTCCAGGGTGAGAAATTCGTCAACGTGGTCTATCTCCCCTATTTCTTCGGCTACCTGCCGGGCCGCGCCTCCGGTGGCTATGACCACGGGCCGCTGGCCCATCTCGTCGAAGAGGCGCTTTAAAAGCCCCTCAACCATCGCGGCGTAGCCAAAATAGCTCCCCGCCTGCATCGCGTGGACGGTGTTTTTGGCGATGATGTGCGGCGGCTTGGCGAAGGCGACCTTGGGCAGCTTGCTGGCCTTGTTGAAGAGGGCCTCCATGCTGACGCCTATGCCGGGCGCTATCACCCCGCCAAGATATTCCCCTTTTTTGCCGACGCAGTCAAAGGTTGTCGCCGTTCCGAAATCCACCACTATGGAGGCGGCCTTGTATTTGTCGAAGGCCGCCACGGCGTTTACTATGCGGTCGGCCCCGACCTCGCGGGGGTCGTCGTATTTTATAGTCATGCCGGTTTTTATTCCCGGGCCGATGAGCAACGGCTCTTTTCCCAGGAATGCGCGGGCCACGTCGGAGAAAACGCGGTTGAGGGCCGGAACGACCGAGGCTATTATGACGCCGTCCACCGCCTCCGGCGGGATTTTGGCGAATTCCCAGAGGCCGCGTATGAGGACGGCGTATTCGTCCGTAGTGCGGTTGGGGTCCGACCCGAGCCGCCAGTGGCCGATGAGCTCCGTCCCCGAGAAGACCCCCAGGACCGTGTTCGTGTTTCCGATGTCTATCGCAAGAAGCATTAAGGGCTCTTACCCCCGTGATTACTTGGTTGTTGCGTAAGCGACGTCACCCGCCACTATCTTTTTTTCGCCCG
>SRXB01000228.1 GCA_009724975.1 bacterium
ACGGAGAAAGCCGTAAAGGCCGGAATTATCGAAATAGAGGAGAGAAACACCCGCGTAGCCGCCAAGGCCCCGCTTGAGGGGGCGGCGGTGATGCTGGACCTTAAAACCGGCGCGGTGCTGGCCCATACCGGCGGGCGGGACTGGTTTCGAAACCAGTTCGACCGCGTGAAGCAGGCCAAAAGGCAGATGGGTTCCACCTTCAAGCCCTTCGTCTACGCCTCGGCCATCGAGCAGGGCATACCGCAGTCGAAGATAATCGTGGACGCCCCCATCTCCTTCCCGGGCGCCTCGGTGGGCGAGCCATGGAAGCCCCAGAACTACGACCGCGAGTTCAAGGGGTCGATGTCGATGAGAAAGGCGCTCGCCTTAAGCCGGAACATACCCGCCATAAAAATGCTCAACGAAGTAGGCCTTCCTGCCGTCACCTCCATGACCAAGCGCCTTGGCCTCGACGAGGCTATGGGCGAGGGGCTGGCCAGCGCCCTCGGGGTGGGGTCGGCGACCCTTGAACAGATGACCGCCGCCTACGCAACCTTCGCCGCCGACGGGGTGAGGCCGCAGCCCTACCGCATAAGGGCCGTTTTCGGACCCGACGGCAAAAACATCTGGCCCGATCCGCCCATGCCCAGAAGGGCCATAG
Organism: bacterium; assembly: GCA_009724975.1. Classification (GTDB taxonomy): domain Bacteria; phylum Desulfobacterota; class Deferrisomatia; order Deferrisomatales; family BM512; genus SCTA01. The sequence goes on from SRXB01000228.1 coordinate 641, forward strand.
ACCCTCGTACGGCCTTCATAACTTCGGATATACTTTCAGGCGTGGTTGAAAACGGCACCGGCAGGAAAGCCCTCTCCCTCCCCTACCCCGTGGCGGGAAAGACCGGAACCACCGACGACCAGCGCGACGCCGCTTTCATAGGCTTTTCAAGCCAGGCCGCTTTGGGCGTTTGGATAGGGCGCGACGACAACACCCCCATAGGAATCGGCGAAACCGGCACAAGGGCCGCCCTGCCGATATGGATAGAGATAATGGACGCGGCGATGCAAAAATACCAGCCGCCCCAGCGCGTCGCCCCTTCCGACGTGGAGTTCGTCCAGATGGACATCGCCACCGGCCAACTGGCGAATCCGCGTTGCCCCGAGACGGCGATAGCCGCCTTCACCCCTGAAAACAAACCCACGGCGAAGTGCCGCGCGCACTGACGGAAAATAAAAAGATGGCGAACCACGGCGAAATAAGGACAAGGGAGCTGAAGGAGGGGTGGACCCCGCTGGGAGCCCTTTGCCGCGCCATCGGCCAGCCCTATCCCTTTCTCCTCGACGGCGCGGGCGGCCCCAAGCGTTTTTCGCGCCGCTCCTTCGCGGGAATCTCCCCGTTCATCGCCATTCACTCCCGAGGCCTCAAATCCACGATAGAATACCTGCGCGAAGGAAGGGTGGAGGAGGTCCAGAGCCACCCCTTCGAGATACTGCGCTCGCTTTTGGCAAAATACTCCCTCGCGGGAGGCCAGTTACCGCCGATGACCGGAGGCGGGATGGTGGGGTATCTCTCGTACGACCTCTTCCCCCTCATCGAAAAGGTCGGCAAAACCGCCAGCGACGACCTCTCCATGCCCGACATGTTCTTTTGCCTCTACGACGCGGTGGTCCACTTCGACAACGAGAGCGGCAAGGCCCATCTCTCCCACCGACAGGGCGCCCCCGAAGAAGTTCTTCAGTTCTGGCTCTCGGAGCCGCCGGAGCCCCCCTCCCCCTCACTGAATTTCATCGACGTGGCGCTGGCCGACCTTTCCCCCAACCAGAGCCGCGAAAAATTCATGGGGGCGGTGGAAAAGGCCCGCGAATACATAAAGGCAGGGGACGTTTACCAGGTGAACCTCAGCCAGCGCTTCTGCCTTGATTATGATGTCGATCCTGTGGATTTTTACGCCCGCCTGCGCTCAGTCAGCCCCGCCCCCTTCGGGGCGTGCCTCTTCCCGCAAGGGTTCTCCATAATGTCCAACTCGCCCGAGCGCTACCTGCTCATCGACGGCGACTACATAGAGACAAGGCCGATAAAGGGTACGAGGCCGAGGGGCAGGACGCCGGAGGAAGACGCGGCGCTGGCCGCCGAGCTGAAGGCCAGCGTAAAGGACAACGCCGAGCACGTGATGATTGTGGACCTTGAGCGCAACGACCTTGGCCGAGTCTGCAACTACAACACGGTCCACGTGCCGGAACTTGCCATTGTGGAATCCTACGCCAACGTCCACCACCTCGTCTCCACGGTGGCGGGGCGCGTCCACCCCTCCATGGACATCGTCTCCTGCATCAAAAACTCCTTCCCGGGCGGCTCCATCACCGGAGCGCCAAAGGTGCGCGCCCTTGAGATAATCGACGAGCTTGAGCCGACCGCGCGGGGCGTCTATTGCGGCTCCATCGGCTACATAGATTTTTGCGGCAAGGTCGACCTGAACATAGCCATTCGCACCGCCGTCAAAAAAGGCGGGAAACTCTATTTTCAGGTCGGCGGGGGAATAGTCCACGACTCCGTCCCAGCCGAGGAGTACGACGAAACCATCACCAAGGCCCAATCCTTTCTCAAGGCCCTCAGCGGCAAGGGCCGCGTCTGGAGCCAAAAGTGAAGGTTGCGCTGAACGGGAAGATAATAGACGAGAATAAAGCCGCCCTCTCGGTTGGCGAGCGCGGCTTTCTTTACGCCGACGGCTACTTCGACACCTTCCGCCTCATAGGCGGGCGGGTCTTTCTCCAAAACAAGCGCCTCGCCCGCATGGCCGCCACGGCGGCGGCTCTTGGCCTGCCACAGCCGACCGAAGCCCTCTTTTCCCTCGCCGTGGAAGTGGCCGCCGCAAACGGCCACACTGAAGGAGCCGGAAGAATAACGGTTACGCGAGGCGCGCTCCCCGCCGGCCCCCGTCCGCAGGGCGCGGGAGACCCCACCGTTCTCATCTCCACCCGACCGCTACCGCCAGACCTTGCCCAAAGGCAAAAAAACGGCCAAAAATGCGTCACTCTGGGCAGGCCAATGCGCGCGGGCGGCCTCTTCCCCGAAGGGCACAAGACACTGGCCTACCTGGGCAGCGTAATGGCCCTCATGGCAGCCCGAAACGGCGAGGAGCCGCTTTTGGAGACGCTGGGTGGGCATCTTAGCGAGGGGGCGACCTCAAACCTCTTTTGGGCCACAGACGGCTCACTCTTCACCCCCTCCCTAGCGACCGGATGCCTTCCGGGAATCATGCGCGGCGAGGTTCTGGAGGTTGCAAGGGAGGCCGGAATAAAAATCGTGGAGGGCTCCTTCGGGCTTTCGTCCCTGAAGGGGGCCGAAGAAGGTTTTTTGACCAACAGCGTAACGGGAATAATACCCGTCTCAGCCGTGGACGATTTCATAATGCCCGCGCCCCTGCCAGGGCCGGTAACCACATCGCTGATGGAAAAACTTCAGGCCCGAATGGAGAGCTTTAGGAAGGAAAAACCATGAGCGTTGTCTCGCGGGCGGCGGCAAGGGACTATTCGCAGGCCTCGGAGGCGGTGCGCAAAGCCGTGGACCTTCTCGGAGGCGCGGGTCGCTTCGCCTCGTGGGGAGAGGAGGTCATCATAAAGGCCAACATGCTCTCCGCGCACGCCCCCGAAGACGCCGTGACTACCCACCCCGCAGTGGTGGAGGCCCTCATAGAGCTTGCCATGGAGGCCGGTGCCAGGCCGGTGGTGGCCGATTCCCCGGGGATAGGCAGCGCCGCGCGGGTAGCCAAAAAGTGCGGCATACTTGAGGTGTGCCAGCGCCACGGGGTGGAGCTCCGCGACCTTGGAACCGGCGGT
>SRXB01000023.1 GCA_009724975.1 bacterium
GTGATCGAGAAGATCGCCAACAAGACCAACCTGCTGTCGCTCAATGCCGCGATCGAGGCGGCGCGCGCCGGCGAGCACGGCAAGGGCTTCGCGGTGGTCGCGGAGGAAGTCGGCAAGCTGGCGGCGTCGGCGGCCGAGTCGACGCAGGAAATCACCGCGCTGGTCAGGCAGGCGGTCGAGGATGCCGAGCGGGCGACGGAAACCGTTGCCACGGTCAACCGGGGAATGCAGGGAATTGCCCAGGGCACGCGCCAGACCGAGGCCGAGCTGCAGCGCATTTCGGCCGCGATGGAACAGCAGAGTTCGGCGATTGGCGAGATCAACGCCAATGTCGGTTCGCTCAACCGGATCGCTACCGCGAATGCCTCGGCGGCGGAAGAAATCACCTCGACCGTGATCGAACTGGCCAGGCTGGCCGACGGTACGCGGCGCGAGATTGAAAAATTCAAGATGTAGCCAGCCGTCTCCGTCTTCTGCTTCTCGGTTCGTGTGGCAAGAGACCGGGGTGGAGAAAGGCGGGGCGAATGAGGGCGAGGTGCTTATGTATGTGACCCAAACCGTGTTGTGGGATGAAAACAAGCTGGTTGCGGCCTGTGTTTGGGCCTTGTCCAGTGTGCGGGCACTTTATGCGGGATCGCTCGATGACGTGCCTTTTGCGATGCGTTCAGTACGAGATGATGAGGAAGATATGGTTTGTCGATTAAAGACCGGGGCCACGGGCGAAATGCGCATGCCGGTTGCGAATGGCGCGCGGTGCCAGGGGGCCGAGGCCGAGCTTGCCGAGTATCGGGGGCGGACGGCATGAGCCTTGGTGCTGGCGGGTGTTCCTGGCCATTTTCGGTGTTTTCACCGGTGGACCGTGGTACGACGGAGGGTTGGGTGCGGCGCTTGATGGAAGGTGTGGAAAAGCGTTTCGGTATCCAGCCAACGACGTCCACCGAGCGCAAATTGCGCGACATCCTGGCGGCCATTCCCGCGGTCGAGCTTTCGGGATGGGTCAGCGAGCTTGAACGTCTGGGCGGCGAGCATTCCGACTGGCAGGCCTTGGTTGAAGGCCTGACCGTGCATGAAACCTACTTCTACCGGGATAAGCCGCTCCTGTCGATGATCGCCGGCGATATTCTGCCGGCCTTGATCGAGAAAAAAATGGCGTCCGGCGACAAGCGCTTGCGCATGTGGTCGGCCGCCTGCTCAACCGGCGAAGAGGCGTACAACCTGGTGATGCTGGCCTTCCAGGTACTGACGGGGCTGGGCGAGGCGATCGAGCGGGCCGACGGTACGGTGCTGCTGGGCAGCGGTTGGAGCATCGAGGTGCTGGGGACCGGCTGCCCCAGGTGCAAGAAGGTGTTCGAGACGGTCGAGGCCGCCCTCCGCGACCTCGGGATGGGGGGCGAGGTGGAGCTGGTCAAGGTGCAGGACATGGCGGAGATCGTCCGGCGCGGTGTCCTGATGACCCCGGCGGTGGCGGTGGACGGCGGAGTGATTCTCTCCCTCGAAAAACTGGACAAAATCATCGAAATAGATCCGAAGAACCTCGCCGTCACCTGCGAACCGGGAGTTATAACCGCCGAATTGCAGAAAAAGGTCGAGGAACTGGGCCTTTTTTACCCGCCGGACCCCGCCAGCTCCGATTCCTGCACCATAGGCGGCAACGTAGCCGTGGGCGCGGGAGGGGCGAGGGCCGTAAAATATGGCACTACAAGGGACTATGTGCTGGGAATGCGGGTTGTCTTGTCCGACGGCGAGGTAATCTCGCTTGGTGGCAAAAACGTCAAAGACGCCACCGGCTACCACCTTTTGGAGCTGATGGTCGGCAGCGAAGGGACCCTCGGCGTCATAACCTCAGTCACCTTGCGCCTGCTGGCCAAGCCAGCCATGCGCGCGACCCTTCTCATACCCTTTCCGGACCTTGAGCAGGCCGCCAAAGCGGTTTCAGCGGCCATGATAGAGCGCATAACCCCAGCAGTGGCGGAGTTCATGGACGACTTGTCCATAAAAGCGGCGGAAAAATATCTTGGAAGGCCCCTACCCCACTCCGCCGAGGCGGGCGCTTTCGTCCTCTTCTCCCTCGAAGGAGAAAGCATCGAGGAACTTGAAAACGCCATGATCCGCCTTGACGAGCTCTCCCGAGGCCTTGGCGCGCCCGAGGTTTTGGCGGCTTTTGACGAGGGGCAGCAGGACAGGCTTTGGGAATCGCGCCGGATTCTCGGCAAGGCGATGAAAGCCGAGGGCGGCGAGGTCGGCAAGGCTGACGTTGTCGTACCGAAGGGGGAGATTCCTTTGCTCGTCAGGAAAATAAAAGATATATCGGCTGAATTTTCCATTGATATCGCCTGCTTCGGCCACGCGGGGGACGGCAACGTGCACGTAAACGTCCTGCGCAGGGGACTTGGGCAGAAGGAATGGGAAAAGACCATCGAAGCTGTTATGGCCAAAATAATGGAAGCGGTTGCGGACCTCGGAGGGCGTCCTTCGGGAGAACACGGAATAGGTTGCCTGAAAACCAGGGAAATGGCCACCTTCGTCGGCGAACGGGCGGTGGAGCTGATGCGAGGGGTAAAGAAAGTCTTCGACCCCAAGGGAATCTTAAACCCGGGCAAGGTGATATGACAGCGGAAAGCCTGACGGCCGGCCACGTTTTGGTGGTTGACGACGAACCCGGGATGCGCCGGATGATCTCCCGCGCCCTTGAGCGCGACGGATACCGGGTAAAGACAGCCTCCGGCGTGGAGGAGGGGCTGGCGCTCTTTCGCGACGGCAATTTCGACCTCGTTATAAGCGACATCGTTATGGAGCCGCAAAGCGGCCTCGTCCTTCTGGACGAGATACGCCAGAAAGCCCCTCAGCTGCCGGTAATCATGATAACCGCCTACGGCACCGTCGAAAACGCGGTGGAGGCGATGAAGCGCGGGGCTTTCGACTACGTGACGAAGCCCTTTTCCGTGGAAGAGCTCTCAATAGTCGCCCAAAAGGCCCTCGAAAGGGTCCGGCTTCTGAATGAGAGGGCCTACCTTCGCGAGGAGATGAGCCGTCACTACGACTTCGAGGGGATAGTCGGCAACTCGCCCGCCATGTCAAAGGTCTTCGCGGTCGCGGAATCGGTCTCCAAGACCAGCGCCAACGTCCTCGTCTCCGGCGAATCGGGAACCGGCAAGGAACTTCTGGCCCGCTCCATACACTTCAACGGCCCCCGCAAAAACGGCCCCTTCGTGGTTCTCAACTGCGGCGCGCTTCCGGAAGGAGTTCTTGAGTCGGAGCTTTTCGGCCACGAGCGCGGAGCCTTCACGGGAGCGGTGCGCCAGCGCAAAGGGCGGTTCGAGCTTGCCCACGAGGGAACGCTATTCATCGACGAGGTCGGAGAGCTATCGCTTTCAAGCCAGGTCAGGCTCCTTCGGGTCCTTCAGGAGAAGGAGTTCGAGAGGGTGGGCGGAGACGAGACGATAAGGGTCGATGTGCGCATCATCGCCGCAACCAATAAAGACCTCCGGCAGGAGGTTCAAAAGGGCAGGTTCCGCGAAGACCTCTTTTACCGTCTCCACGTGGTCGATATCCCCATGCCGCCCCTTCGGGAGCGCAAGGAAGATATCGAGCCGCTCGCCAGCTTCTTCCTCAGGCGCTACGTCAGGGAGACGGGCAAGCAGGTCGCCTCCATCTCCCCCATGGCGATGGAGGTCCTGCGCCGCTATGCGTGGCCGGGAAACGTGAGGGAACTTGAAAACGCCATCGAGCGCGCCGTGGTCCTGTGCAGGGGCGAAACCATAGCCCATGGCGACCTGCCGATGGGGATGGGTGGCGAGGCCCGCTCCTCACTTGAAATACCCGAAGACGAAATGAATCTCACGCAGATGCTGGACGACCTGGAGCGTCAAATAATCGTCCGCACCCTTGAAAAAGTATCGGGGTCCCAGACCAAGGCCGCGAAAATACTGGGCATAGCCAGAACGACACTCCGCTACAAGATGGAAAAACACGGGCTGGTCGGGGTGGACGATTGACGGATTCCTGTCATTTAATCGCCCCCTCGCCGGCTTTTTCGACCCCCGAAGGTGGGCCGTTTCTTGCATAAAGTTTTGCCATGTTTCGCTTTTTAACGGCATTTTTACTAATCGCGTCGCTTACGGGCTGCGGAGTCGAGAGCGAGAGGGTCTACTCCCTCCGCCTCGCCAAGGAACCCTCCTCCTCGGACTGGGACCGCGCCGTAGGCTACAAGCTCAGGGCCGATGGCGGCGTAACCAGCCAGCCGGGCGACTCGGCGGTGGACGAAGACAGCGTGCACACCGCCACGGCCTCCTGCCACCACGGCGCGGGCTCCCCTCCGGTGAACGTGGAGATAAAATCTTTCTACACCGACGAAAAAATCTTCCTGCGCTTCGAGTGGATGGACCCCACCCGCGACGAGGGGCCGCTCTGGCGCTGGGGAGCGGGCGGCTGGACCGCCGCCGGAGCAAGGGAGGACGGCCTCGGCGTCCTTTGGGCTCAAAACCCGGAGGGCTTTGAATGCGCCCACCTTTGCCACCTGGTGGACTGGCGCATGGCCGGAGCAAAAAAGAGCTCCGCCGATTACGCCATGGCCGCGCAAAAAGGAGAAGCCGCCGATTTCTGGATCTGGAGGGCGGGAAAAGCCAGGGTCGGGGGGATGGCCGAGGACGCCAACCTCACCGACGAGGGAAAGGTCTCTGACGACAATTCGAAAAAAGAGCTCTTCCAGCCGAATTCGGCCAGGGCCTCCAAAAAAATCGAGGGGGCCTTCCAGTCTGGCGATCAGCCGCTTTCGGCTCCCAAACCAGAGCCTGGCGCGGTGGCGATGGGCTATCTTCTGGATGAAAGCGACCCCGCGCGGATGGAGGTCGCGGCGCTTGGCTCTTACGAAGAGGGCCGGTGGAGCCTCACCGTTTCGCGTACACTCAAGGGGGGAGCAGGCGACCTCTCCTTCGAGGCGGGCAAAAGCTATAAATTCGGCCTCGCCATCCTCGACGGGGTGGCGCTGGACCACAACGCCGCGAGAAAGCCAATAACCGTAACTCTTGTGGACAAGGCGTCAACGGAGTCGAAGTAGATGATGCGAAAAATATTCATTGCGGCGGCCCTGGCCGCGACCGCCCTCTGGGGTTGCCAGGGGAACACTCCCGGGCAAAGCGCCGGAAGCGTCGCCGAATCGAAGGTGACAGTATCGGCCTTCAAGCCCGCCGACAACGGCACGATATACGTCTATCGCGCCGGAGAGGATTTCCGTGGGCCTCCGATGACTAAAATCGGCCCGCTCGGCCCCGAGGCCAAGGCATCCCTTGACCTTCCCGCGGGCAGCTACACCCTTGTCCTGCGGCTGCGCGACGAGGCCGAAACCTCAGGCCCGGTCCTTGAGGGCGACATCAAGACCGACCCCGTTACGATAAAGGTCGAGGACGGCAAACCCGTTGACGTAAACCTCTTCGGCTTCGTCAAGAAGGGCAACCAGAAGGAATCCTTCGGCCAGAAGGTAGAGTACAAGGCCCGCATAGCGGGGCGTGTCACCGACGCCGACGGCAAGCCCGTCGAAGGCATAAGGGTCCACGCCTACGACCACGTCCAGATGAGCGAGCGCCCCAAATTCGTCTCGGCAAAGACCGGCCCCGACGGCAGGTACGAGCTCAACCTCCCCGAGGGAGGGACCTACTACCTTTGCGCCCGCGACAAATACGGCGGTCCGCCGAAAGTGGGCGACCTCTTCGGCAGGTTTGACAAGGGAACGGTAGAACCCTCCGGCGTTACCCTCTCCGACGGCGAAAACAGGTCAGACATCGACATCGCCGTTCACACCGTGTGGTAGAGCCATGCGCAAAATCGCCCGCGCCATCCTCCCTGTCGCCCTCGTCGCCCTTTTGGCCGGGTGCTCCAGGGTCGCGCCGCCCCTCTCAATAGCCGAACTCGAAGCCAAGGCGGCGGCGGGGGACACCTCGGCCTACAAGGGCTTTGTCGAATACCTGGGGTCATCCCGCACCGGCGAGGAACAGCGCCGGGCATACATCGCGCTCGTGGCGGCGGGGCAAAAAGCCGCCGCCGAAGTGAGGCAGGCGCTGGAATCGTCCGATCCGGCGGTGAGAGAACACGCCTTCGCCCTCGCCGGAAACCTTAAACTTGAGGGGACCTTCGACCTTGCGGCCAAAACCATCGCCGACACCTCCCTGAAACGCAGGCACTCCGCCGCATGGGCTCTGGGCGAACTGGGCGACGAGCGGGCTATTCCCATCCTTGCCACCGCGATGGGCTCCGACCCCGACGAATTAACCAGGCGAGAGGCCGCGCGGGCGATAAACCGCTTCGAGATGAGGGCGACCCCCGCCCTTTTGGAACAATTGCCGAAGGCCAAAACCGAATACAGGGGAACAATCCTCCGCGTCCTTGGCGAACTTCGCGACCCCGCCGGAAAAGCCGCCATAATCGGGGGACTTAAAGACCCCGCGACTCGCGAAGACGCCGTGTGGGCTCTGGGGTCGATGGGCAAGGCCGGTGACTTCTTCGACCCGACCCCCTACCTCTCCGATCCCGACTGGAACGTCCGCGTAATGGCGGCGAGGGCGGTTGGCCTGATCGGAATAAAGGGGGCGAAGCCCACTCTCGACAAGATGAGGATGAACGACCCCGTAAAAGCCGTCCGCGAATGGGCGGCAAGGGGACTTGCCCTTATAGACGGCACTCCTTCGCACTACAGAACCACCTCGGGAGAGCTTGAATCTCCCGACAACCTGTACCATTGAGGGTTGGGGAATGGCTTTTGATCTCACCCGAAGCAGGTTTTTCGGCCCGCTGATAAAAAATCCCCTATGGCAGGGGACGATAAGGTGGTTTTCTCTGGCCGCGCTTGTCGCCCTCCTCGTCGTGGCGTGGGGACGAACAACCCTGCCTGGAATCGCCGACTCGTGGCCCCTCATCTACACCAACGCCACCACCCTCATCTTCTGGGTGCTATGGTTCATGGGGCTGGTAATCTCCGTCCCCTTCTTCGGCAGGCTCTGGTGCTCTATATGCCCTCTTGGCTTCGTCACCGAAAAACTCGGCAAAATCGGCCTCAACGTGAAATGGCCCGCGCCTCCCTTCAACTGGCTCGGGGCGATATCCATCTTCCTCGTGGGCCTTGGCGGGGCTCTTTACTGGAATGTCCATAAAAACCCGGCCGCCACCGCCATTTTCGTCGGTCTCGCCCTCCTTCTGGCGGTCTTTTCGGGACTGGTGTGGCGACGGGCCTCCTTTTGCGGCCTCTTTTGCCCCATCGGCCTCGTCCTCTCCATCTACTCGCGCTTCTCGCCCATCTACGTGGCGGCTAAAGACGCCGGAAAATGCGCCTCCTGCGACGACAAGGCCTGCACCGCGAGGAAAAGCAGGTGGAAGCGGTGGGACCTTGGCCCCTCTCTCGTAATCCAGAAACAGATGTGGGAGGGAGGCTGCCCCGCGGCCCTGACGCCCCGCTCCATGGACAGGTCCGCCTGCCAGCTTTGCATGGAGTGCGTGCGCAACTGCTCCAGGTCGAACATGGCGGTCTATTACGGCGGCAAAAACTCCAACCACCCCTTCTCCACCCCTGCGCTGGTCCTCTTCGTCTTTTTGATGGGATTGGTTACGCTGGCGCTCTCCCGCACCTGGCCAGCCCTGCGCGACGCGCTCATACCGGGAATACACCCGCCCGCCTGGGTTTCTGCGCTATGGCTTGGCGCGGCTGTCCCAGCCCTCTTCATCTTCGCGGCCCCCCTCCTGACCCACTTCGGCGAGAAGTTTTCCGGAAAAGAGTCCTCCGGGCCTTCGGACGGGAGCGCGCCGCCGCGCCTTGAAGAGGGGGAAAAGCCCTTGACCCTGTGGGAGCGCGCCAAAATCGCGGCTACGCCTTTCGCCGGAGTGGTCTTCGGCGGCCACACGGCGCTGGCGCTGGTAAAACTAAACGCCAAGGCCCCTTACGCGCAATATCTCGTCTACGACCCCTTCGGCGCGGCCTCCTACATGGCGATAAACGTCTCAAAAACCCTACCCCTGCCACAGATGATAGTCCCGCTCGCGGTTCTTAAGTGGGTGGCGATCTTCGCGCTGGCGCTGGGCTCGCTGGCGGGGCTCCACGAAACCAAAACCGCGTGGAAAAACTCCCTCGGCCCGCTCGGCAAGCTCCTTGGCTACCTCTCCTTCGCCCTTTTGGCGGTCTTTTACGCCGCCCTTATCCGCCACTGGCTCTTCGGCTAGGCCAGATGAAGAAGGTCTTGGCAATCACTCTGGCTTTGCTTGCCCCCGCGCTTGCCCTCGCCTGCTTCGGGGCTGAGCTTCGGATCGGGGTCGGCAAAGAGCGGGCCGACGCCTTCGCCTCCTACGCGCTGGGCTTTTTCATCGAGGAAAAAACCGGCATAGAGCCTTTGTTCGTCGAAACCGACGACTCGAAAACCTTCGCGGAAAACAAAATCGACCTCAGAATCCTCCCTGCCACCTCGGCAACGCCAGCCGGAGCGTTTAAGCAGCAACCCCTGAAAACCCCCGGCGGAGAAGCCGCCATCTGGCTGACGTCGGAGGTAAAAGACGATATCCGCTTTACCACCCTTGAGCGCGCGCTTAAAATCGCGGGAGGATTCTTCTCCTCAAAAGCTCTGAATGAGGCCGCGTCCCAATCGGGCGAACCGAAAAAGGCGGCCCGGAAGGCTGTCCTCGATGCCCAATAGACCACTTGTGCGCCTTGCGCTTTTGCTTTTGCCTCTGGCGCTTTTGGCCGGATGCGCGAAAAGCGATGCTCCGCGCTACAAAATAGGCTTCATGATCTGCAACTCGGTAGAGGAGACCAAAGACCGCTTCGCCGGTCTCATCGGCTACCTTAACCAGACCACCGGCTACGAATTCGACCCCGTCTACCTCGATACCCAGGACTTCGAAGAGGCGTTCGCAAGGGGCGATTTCGACTTCACCCACACCAACTCCCTTGTCTTTGCGGCCCTCTCCCACCGCCAAGGACTCAAGCTGGTCGCCTCGGAAAAGCGCGGCAGCTACGGCGCGAAGAGCTGCGGCACCATCATCGTCCGTAAGGACTCCCCGATAAAAACCCTGGAGGACCTTAAGGACAAACGGATAATTTTCGGCCCGCAGTGGGCTCCTTTCGGCTTTCTGGCGCAGTACGCGCTTCTTATTGAAAAGGGGTACGATCCCGAAAAACACCTAGGTCCCTATTTCTTCCCGCAGGGGACCTGGAAGCACGAGAAAATAATATATTCGGTCCTTTACGGAGCCTACGACGCTGGCGCGGCCCCCATAATCGACCTTGAGGAGATGACCGCCGAGGGGAAAATCTCCCCCGACGACTTCAGGGTAATAGCCAAATCCGGCCTAGCCCCCTACTGCACCTTCGGCGCATCGAAAAAGATGCCTGACGAAGCGGTTGCCAAAGTCAGGGAGGCCCTTTTGAAAATAACCCCGCAGACCACCGGCGAAGCGGCGGGTGAGCGCGTGGCGGTGCTAAAGCGGGCCAGGGTGGATGGCTTCGAGGAACTGCCCGCCGGGGAGTACGATATCCTGCTCAAATGGGCTAAGATGGCGAAAATGCCCCCCTTCGAGGAATAGGAATGGCGCTTCGGGCCGCAAGGGCATTTTTCATATTCGCCTGCCTCTCGCTGGCGCTCTGGTACGGGCTCAAAATCGAACCCGCGCAAAAGGGCGAGGCAGTGGCGGACCCCGCCGCGGTGGAATCCGCTTACAGGGAGATTGCCCTGGCCATTGACTCGGGCAAAGGCGACTCGGTCTTCCTTGAGGTCAGAAAACGCTCTGAAAAGGGGCCGTATCAGGCCGCCGCCTACTTTTTCCTCGGCGAGCTCGCCTATGGCGAAGGCTCCTACCAGCAGGCGATGGCCCACTACCGCAAGGCCGTTGAAAAAGGCCCCTATCTGGCTGACAAAAACGCGCCCTTAGGCGCCTCCGGAAAAATACTCGCTAAAATAGACGCCTTGAGGAACGGCCCGTGGAAGGGTCAAAAGCCGCAAGGAACAGCGGATCTCTCCTACCTGCTCCGCAGGCTCTCGGGTGGCTGCGAATGAGCGCCAGAAGAAGCGAAATCTACTGGATGGCGCTGGCCGGAGCGGCCTTGGGCCTCGCCGGAAGCCTTCTGACCTTTTGGGGAAACCCCGTGAACACCGGCATCTGCATCTCCTGCTTCATGGAGAATTTCGCGGGGGCAATGGGCCTTCACGAAAACTCCAGAATGCAGTACGTCAGGCCGGAACTCCTTGGCTTTCTCCTCGGCGGCTTTCTCATGGCTCTCGCCTCCCGCGAGGTGCGCGTCAAATCCTCCGGCGGCGGGGCAGGGGCCTTCATACTTGGCCTTCTGATGATAATCGGCTCGGCGGTTTTCATCGGCTGCCCCATAAAGATGCTCCTTCGCCTCGCGGGGGGCGACCTTACCGCAGTATCAGGCGCGGCGGGCCTTGTGGCGGGAGTTTGGGTGGGCATAAAAAGCCTCTCGGGTCCGGACCCAAAAATATTCTCCAAATCGTCCGAAGGCTCCAGAGGCGTATTCTTTATCCTTATTGCCGCCGTCGCCATACTGGTGATCCTCTCCCTTTTCGAGCGACCCCTACTTTTCTCCAAAACCGGCGGAGCCTCGCTCCACGCGCCCCTGTGGCTCTCCCTTGGCGCGGGATTGGTTGTCGGTGGCCTTTCTCAGCGTTCGCGCTTTTGCGTGACCGGCTCGGTGCGCGACATAATGCTCACCAGAAACGTCTTTTCCGGCATCGGCCTTGTGGTGGCTCTTTTGACCGCCCTTTTTGCTGATATATTTACAGGGCAGTTCAATTTGGGCTACTTTGACCAGCCAGGAGCGCATCTTGAGGCCGGTTGGGCTTTTCTGGGCATGGCCCTAACCGGCTGGGCGGCGATAATCGCAGGCGGCTGCCCCTTTCGCCAACTAGTGAAGGCTGGCGAAGGCGACTTGGACGCATGGATAATAATCCTCGGCATGCTGGCCGGAGCGGTCCTCGTCCAGAACTGGGGCATCGGAGCTACTCCGGCCTCGGTGCCGCCTCAGGGGAAAGCCGCGGTGCTGGTGGGCTTCGCCTTTTTGGCTTTTCTGGGGTTCGGGAGAGAAAAAAGATGAAAAAAACCATCTTTGCCCTTTTAGCGCTTCTCCTTTTGGGCTCGGCAGCCTCTCTTGCCCGCGACATAAAGGCGGATGAGGAGCCCTGCGACTGCCAGACGATAAAAATCACAGGCAAAGCGGTATGGTTCGGCCACATGATCATAGACAAAGAGGTCGTAGTGCTAAGGGGCGGCTCTTTGGAGATACGGGCGGGCACTACGGTGGAATTCGCCATTCCCCCGCTCATCGACAGCCCCGAATTCCCCTGGATGACAGTTATCGGGGAGCTGAAGGTGCAGGGCGAGCCGCAAAACCCCGTCACCTTCACCTTCGACAAGAGCTATCCGCCCCAAAACGGGCAAGACATGATAGCGGTAAGGAAGGCCAAGGGGCTTTTCGTCGATAACGCGGTGTTCAAGGGGGCTCACTGGGCCCTTCACGTCCACGAAACCCCCGCGCTTATCGAAAATTCGACCTTTGAGGGCGGTTTTGGCGGCGTAAGGTTCAAGTGCGACGACCTTAAAATCAGGAATTGCTCTTTCGTGGCTAACACCATAGGGGTGCGCGCAATAAATTCGGCCCAACCCGAAATTTCCGGCAATGACTTTCTAGCCAATACCGCCGCGATCTTTTTTCGCGACGGAATAGTCGAGCCGATTGTCACGCGCAACAATTTCGACAGCGCCGAGTACGACATAAAACTAGGAGAATCGCAGGACAAGGGCTTTAGCGCGCCGGAGAACTATTTTACCGCCCAGGGCGAAGCTCTTTGGCAGAAGATTTTCGACGGCGCAGACTCGGAAGGGGTCGGGAAAATCTCCCTTGATCCCCTTGCAAAAGAGCCTTTCAAGAGAAAGTGAAGGCAAATGGGAAAATTCTTTCGCAATCCCGATCTGGTCTGGCGCGACGAGCCGGAGGAGCGCGACGCGATAATAACCGCTCTTGATTCGGGCGACGAAGCCGCCATCGACCGCGGCTGGGTGATAATCGTCGAGGGCGGGCACATGCACGAGCTCAACCTCATCGCGGGGGAGATTTGGCTCCTTTGCGACGGGGAGCTGGACGAGATGGGAATAGCCAAAAAACTCGCGCTGGCCTACGATGCCCCCGCCGAAGAGATTGTAAACGATGTTCGCGCCTTCGTGGAGGCCTCCATCAAGCGCGGCTGGATCCTTACCGGAGAATAAAGTGAAGCTTTCCGCACCCCTTACGGTCAACTGGACCCTCTCCTACGACTGCAACTTCTCCTGTAGCCACTGCTACTCTCGCGGGCTCAGGAAGAACGAGCTGCCGTTGCCGGAAGTATTGAAAATAGTCGACGAGCTTGCCGCGAACAGAGTTGCCTACGCCAATTTCGGCGGCGGAGAGCCCTTCCTTTACCCGCACCTCTTCGAAGTGGCGAAATACGCCGCCCAAAAGGGGATAAAGGTGACTATGAACTCCAACGGCTGGCTCATCGGCCCAGAAAACGCCTCCAAATGCAAAGATGCGGGTTTCAGGTCGGTCGGGGTTAGCATTGACGGGGCGACCGCCGAGGTTCACGACTGGTTTCGAAACCGCGCTGGTAGCTTCGAGAGGGCATTCACCGCGCTGGACAACCTCCGGTCCGCCGGAGTCGAGTCGACGGTGAGCGCTGTAATCTTCAAAAAGAACGTGGCCGATTACAAAACCATCGTCAAGATGGCCGCCGACCACGGGGCCTCCACCGTTTACCTGCACAATTTCAAATGCTCCGGCAAGGGCATGGAGAACCGCGCCGAGCTGGACCTGCCGCCGGACGAGTGGAAAGAGTTTTACGAAGACGCTCTCAAGTGGAGGGCCGAAGCCCCTGCCAAGCTCGCCTTTGACGACCCGATCATCGCCCTTCTGGGAGAAAAAAGCGAAGGGGCGGTCAAGGGCTCCACCTGCGGCAAACTCTCGCTCCACATCGAACCCGACGGAGACGCTACCCCCTGCGGTTTCATACCCCTTTCGCTTGGGAACCTACTGACAGACGGCCTTAAAAAGATATGGACCGAGTCGGAGGTGCTTGAGAAAATGCGTTCAAAATCGCCCGAGGGCAAGTGCGTGGGGTGTTCGGCCTACGGCGAGTGCCTTGGTGGCTGCACCGCGAGGTCGCTCGCCGTGACGGGCAAATTCAACTCGCCGGACCCGCACTGCTGGCGAAAATGAGGCACGGAATCTGCATTAATCTAAGACAGACAAAAAAAATCGCGAAACATTCGGCGAAAAGACAAGTATCAGATATTGCGTATGCAACGGTTAACCCTAGCCTGCGGAGGTAATACAATGAAAACCCGCTACATCAAGCCCCGCGTAACTGGCCAGTCCAGCGTACATCCCTGCTGATTAGCACCCGCCGAGAGGCGGGCGATGGGGCCAAAAACGACAAAACCCGCTCCGATTACATCGGGACGGGTTTTTGTCTTTT
>SRXB01000555.1 GCA_009724975.1 bacterium
CGGTCTTCGGGTATGCAGTAGTATATTTTGCCGCCCAGCTTCTCTTCGCGCTCGTAAAGCGCTACCTCGTAGCCCTTCAGCGCCAGTTGCCACGCCGCCGAGAGGCCCGCAGGGCCGCCGCCGATTACGGAAACCTTTCCGTTTCGCCTCGCTTCTCTTTTGGGGGCGGGCCTGGCTATGGAGAGCCTTCCAAGAAGCGGCACGTTGACGGGGTCTTTCAAGAAGACCGAGCGGGTGCACGCGTCCATGCAGAGGTTGGGGCATACGTAGCCGCACACGGTGCCGGGGAAGGGCGAGTAGTTAAGAACCAGGTCCTGCGCCTCGGTTTCGCGCTCTTCGCGTATGAGGCGGGTGCGCTCGTGGGTGGGTATGCCGGTGGGGCAGGAATAGGCGCAGGGCGGCGCGTATTTGTCGTTTTCCCATTTGGGGATGGCCCTTCTGAGCTCTCCGTGGGAGATGAAGGGAATCACGGTGTTTTCGCCGTGTATGTAGTCGGCGAAGATACCGCCCTTGCCGACGCCCTGTTCCCACACCTCGGTGCGGAATTTGGAGAGCGTCATTCCCTTTTTGGCGACCTTGTCGCGCTCGGCGGGGGTGAGGGCCACTATTTTGCGCCATTCGTCGCGGCTTTTGGTGAGCGACTGGAAAAAGCTCATGCGGTCAATGGCCGAGAGGTAGGGCTTCATGTTCTCGACGAGCCACTCCCAGTCGGCGTCGGTGAGTTCGGTCACGCGGGCGTCCTCGGTGCTTATACCTTCGGCGGGCCCCCTAAAGTAGATGGTGCCGCCGACCATGCCCACGCAGGAGCGGTAGCCGAGGATGTTGGAGGGGTT
>SRXB01000229.1 GCA_009724975.1 bacterium
TTCACCATAACGGAGGGGGAATTCGTCTCTGTAATGGGGGAATCGGGCTCCGGCAAATCGACCCTCCTCTCAATACTCGGCGCACTTAACACCCCCACCGACGGAAATCTGGAAGTGGCGGGCATCGACGTATATTCGCTCTCCGCCGAGAAACGGGCGGATTTTCGGCGCGAATTCCTGGGGTTCGTCTTCCAGAATTTCCGCCTCATCCCCTACCTTACCCTTGCGGAAAACACTATGCTGCCGCTGGCCGTGATGCCGCTGCCCAAGGCAAAGAAAATCCAGATGGCCCAAAAGGCTCTGGCCCATGTGGGGCTGGCAGAAAAGATGGGACGGCTTCCGAGCCAGGTATCCGGCGGCGAGCAGGAGAGGGCCGCCGTGGCGAGGGCCATCGTCAACGAACCTCCCATTCTTTTGGCCGACGAACCCACAGGGAACCTCGATTCGCATACGGCGGGCGAGATGATGGAGCTTTTGAAGGCTCTCAACGGTCAGGGGATGACTGTGGTGATGGTGACGCACTCTGAAAAATGCGATTCGGCGGCCTCGCGCCACCTCAAGGTTTTCGACGGCGTCGTGACAGAGCGCTGAAAAATCCCCCCAGCAACAAAAAACCCGCCGTGAGGCGGGTTTTTCATTTATGCGGACAATGGCTATTTAGGCGCGCCCTCTTCAACAAGGGCGATGGCGTAAACCACGTAGGGGGTTTCATTCAGGTTCACCTTCAAGACCCCCTCGTTGACGTATTTTACCGTTACGAGCTGGCCGCTTTTCAGGCACTCGACCGCGTAATTGAAAAGCCCCTCGTCGCTCACCGAAAGGGGTTTGAACTGGTTTCCGGCGTCGCCGAGCTGAAGCATGAGCTCCCACGTGTTTACGACCTTGCCGCGCTTGGAGGCGGCGACTATGCGCCCAGCCCTGACGCCTTCGGATTTGGTTATGGCCAGGGGCTTTTCCACCTCCATGGATTTGCGGGAAGGGGGCGGGGAAAGCTCGCCCGCGTCAAGCGCCTCGTAATCGGTGTCGCGAAAAGAGATGTTGAGGAAATACTGGTTGTAGTGAAGCCATGCCTTTCGACCGACGAGCGAACCCGCCTTCCCCATCATCTTCGAGCCGGTGGAGAAACTCCACGGGTTGAGGTTGGCGGGGACTACGTCGCCCTCGGAGGTCTTGTAATCAGCCGTGATGGGCGAGCTGTCGCGGCCAAGGAGCATCTGCCCCTCGCCGGTGGTTATCACCCACCCTTTTTCCGAGAATTTGGTGACCATCCCCATCCGGTAGCCGTCAGAGTAATCAAGGCGAGAGAGCCACCACAAAACCCCGCCGCCGATTACGGCGGCGCAAATGACGATGACGTTCACCCAAAAGAGAATTTTTTTCATCTCTTACGCTCTTAAGCCGCCTCTAGGCGGGCGGTTTTGGTTTATCGGGGCCAGAGGCGCGGGCCACGCGGTTTTTACCGCCGCGCTTGGCCTCGTAAAGCGCCTCGTCGGCAAGCGCGACCAGTTTACTCATTTCAATCTCTTCGCCGACCGGCCCGAATGCCGTGCAACCGACGCTGACGGTGACGAAACGACCAGCATTCTCTCCGGCGGCGGGAATCAAAAGGGCCTCAACCCCTTTTCTTATGGCCTCGCCCACCACCGCCGTCCCCTCGATCTGGGTATGTGGCAAAATCACGGCGAACTCCTCTCCGCCGTAGCGGGCGGCAAGGTCAGCGGGGCGCTTGGCGTTTCTTTGTATGACCTCGGCCACCTTCTTGATGCACTCGTCGCCCTTTATGTGGCCGTAGATATCGTTATAAGCCTTGAAAAAGTCTATATCCACCATCAAAAGGCCTACAGGGCAGCGTGCGCGATAGGCCCGCTTGCATTCCTTAGCCAAAGCGTCGTCAAAACACTTGCGGTTGGCTATGCCGGTGAGCCAGTCGATCTGGTTTAGCTCTTTGAGGGCGTGGTTCAGCTCTTTGAGGTGCCTGTTTTGCTTGTCTATTTTGGAAAAGGTCTTTTTAAGGCGTTCGGTGACGATGTTGAAGGCCTCCGAAAGGTCGCCCATGTTCTCAAGCTGCCGTTCGAAGTCCTCCCCCGCGACCTCGCTGGTCTGCTTTATGAGGTGGCGTATGTGCGCGTGCAGGTCCTTCAATTGCTCCAAAAGAACCATGTTTCCCGAAGGGGGCTCCGCCTGGAGGTCGCCTTTGGAGATTGAGGCAAGAAAATCGCTCGTAGCCTCGAATTCGCCTATTAGGACGTTTATGAAGCCCGCTATCTTGCCCGCGTAGCTCTCCGCCTCTTCCTCGGGTATCTGGACCCGCTCGGGGCGAGCACCCCCGACCAGTCCGGAGAGGGCCTTCATTGCCTTTTCCAGCAGCAGTTTTTCCACTTCGTTGTCCATCTTCGTCTCACCGCGCGGCCAAAGGGCCGGAGAAAAGCAGACCGCTCCATTGCCGGTAAAACCCTCGACAAAATCACGTGCGACCATTTTACCTCGCGCAATTGAAGATGTCGCTGGCAATTAATTTTTTCAGGATTTTATTATGTGCAGCGAGGTGGTTTTTACCGAGGCGATGACCTCGGCTCCTGCGGCGAGGCAAAGGTCCCTGGCCGAAAGGGAGGTGACCAGCGCGCATAAGGGGAAGCCCGCGTCCATCTCCACCTTCGACACGGCCCCATGGTTTGTCACTCTGGTCACTTTGGCGAAAAAATTGTTGCGGGCGCTGGTGTTTTTTGCCGTTGAAGCCAGCGACAAGGTGACGTTTTCGGGCCGGACGCCGAAAAGAACCAGCTCGCCCGCGTCGGCATCGCCGACGGCGGAGAAAAAGCTGCCGCAAACCTCTATCTCCATGAGCCCGTCCTCGCTTTTGGTGACCACTCCCTTCAAAAGTGTCTCCATGCCCACGAATGAGGCCACAAACTGGTCAACGGGACGATTGACGACCTCCTCAGGCGGGCCGGATTGGACCACGCGCCCCGCCTTCATCACAAAAAGGCGGTCGCAAAGCCTCAAGGCCTCGTTGAGGTCGTGGGTGACGAGAAGGGCGGTGGCGCCGATATCGCCTAGGCTCTCCTGAAAATCCTCCAAAAGCGCCTCGCGCGTCGGCGGGTCTAGGGCGGAGAAGGGCTCGTCGAGAAAGACTATCTTCGGGTCGCAAGCAAAGGCGCGGGCAAGACCGGCGCGCTTGGCCTCGCCGCCGGAGAGGTTTTTGGCCCCTCTCTCGGCTATCTTCTCTATCTTGAAGCGCCGCAGGGCCGCGTGGACGCGGTGGTGAAGCTCGTCGTCCTTTATCTTGCGGAGCCTAAGTCCCACGGCGACGTTTTCGTAGACCGTGGCGTCGAAAAGCAGGGGCTCCTGAAAGACCACCGCCGTCTGCCTGCGGTAAGCGAGGAGATCCGCCCCAATTTTTTGCCCCGAAAAGTGGATTTCGCCCTCCTGCGGAGTCCAGAGGCCCGAAAGGCACATCACCAGCGAAGACTTGCCCGCGCCGTTGGGCCCCACCACCGCCAGCGCCTCGCCCCCCGAGAGAGAAATGGAGGGAATATCCAGCACAAGGCGCCCGCCCTGCCTGAAGCGGAGGTTTTCGGCTTCAAGGAGAGGCCCGTTCACGCCGCCCCCTTTCGCTGCTGTATCCAGGTGAGGATGAGGTTAACCCCGAAGGCGAGAAGGAG
>SRXB01000230.1 GCA_009724975.1 bacterium
CCGCCGCTATAGCAAGAATTCTCTTCATGCTCATCTCCTCTTTCCCCCCAAGGTTGGCCTTTCTTAAATCTTAAAACGGAAAATGAGAAAAAGCACTGGTGAATTATCTTTTTCCAGCCAAAACGGAACTTTTCACAACTCTTTTTGTCGTGGAAGGGAGGGCAGGAGAAGGGAGAGCGCTTTTTGGGCGGCGATTCCTCGGGCGAGGATGCGTTTTTTGCGGCCGCCCTCTCCGGAGGTTATTTCAACGGCGCTTTTGGAAAGAGAGAGGAGTTTTGCGAAAAAGGCGAGGAGCTCGGCGTTTGCCTCCCCCTCTACCGGCGGTGCCGCCACCGCCACCGCCAAAGCCCCGTCGCGCTCGCCGGTTATGCGGGTGCGCGAGGAGCGCGGCTTGGCCCATATCTCTATCGTCACGCCCTCCCTGGCCTCGGAAAGCCAGGGCGGCGCTTCCGCGAACGGGTCTATTTGTCCACCAGCGAGAAGAGCGAGGAGGATTGACGAGGGCTGGGCTCGGCAGAGAGCGGCTCGGGCTCTTCGGTGGAAAAAGCGGAAGGGCTCTTGGGGCTTGGGTCTGAACCGAAGCTGGGGGGCGAGAGGTCGAAGGGAGAGGGAGAGCCCTTCTCTTCCTCAGTCTCATCGGCCTCCTCCTCCTCTGGTTCGAAGGCGGGCTCTTCGCTCTGGGCTATTTCCTCAAAGGATTTTATCTGGGGGGCCTTGCTTCTCGCCCGCTCCTCTATCTCGGCGACCGAGGGGCCGGGCTCGGCGGGCTGGCGCTCCACCCACTCCCGCATGCCCTCGGACATCGCGGCCATTTCGGCGAGGAAGGTGATGCGCTTTTCGCGAAGGACCTCGATGTCCCTCAGGTATCCGTCCACCAGGTTTCTCGCGTCGCCAATCATTCGCTGGGATTCGTGGTTGGCGCGCTCCTCTATGAGGTGGGCCTCGCGGCGGGCGTGGTCGATGATGGTTTTTTGAAGGTCGCGGGAGGAGGCGAGGGCTTCCTCAAGTTTCAGCCTGTCGTCCTTCTCTTTTGCGAGGGAGGCTTCGAGGGCGGCCTTTTCGTCCACAAGGCGCTCTATCTCCTGGGCGACCTTGTCGAGGAACTCGTCCACCTCCTTGGGGTCGAAGCCGCGAAAGCTGACGCTGAAGGTCTGCTCGTGTATGTTGGAGGCGCGTATTCTCATAAGGGGGACTCCTCTTAAAGTCTCTCG
The DNA here is from genome assembly GCA_009724975.1 of bacterium. Lineage (GTDB taxonomy): Bacteria > Desulfobacterota > Deferrisomatia > Deferrisomatales > BM512 > SCTA01. The sequence continues at coordinate 1,212 of SRXB01000230.1, forward strand.
GCCCAGAGGGCCACGGCGGTAAGAACGTATCTTTGGACGCCGATTATGGAGAAAATGACTACAAGGGGCGAAAGATCTATGCCCCCTATTACCACCGGCAGGTTGCGGCGCAGCCAGTATAACACCGGATCGGTGACCGAGTATATAAAACGAACCACCGGCGCGTAGGGGTCGGGGCGCACCCAGCTAAGGAGCGCCGAGGCTATTATCAGCCACTTGTAGACCTCAAGGCCGAAGTTGATTACCTTCAAAAGGCCTATTATGGCCGCTGCGGTTCCGCTCATTTCCTAGCCGCCCAGCTCTTTTGATTTTTTCGCCGCCGCAAGGACCGCCTCCATGACGGCGGAGCGGAAACCCGATTCCTCAAGGGTTCTCACTCCTTCTATGGTGGTGCCGCCCGGCGAGCAGACGCGGTCTTTCAGCTCGCCGGTGTGCAGGGGCGAGTTCTGGGCCATTACAGCCGAGCCTTTTACCGTCTGGTAGGCCAGTTCGCGGGCGGTGGCGCGGTCAAGACCCGCCGCCACTCCGGCGTCGGCGAGGGCTTCCATGAAGAGGAAGACGTAGGCGGGTCCGCTGCCCGAAAGGCCGGTGACGGCGTCCATCAGCTTCTCGTCCGACACCCGCATCACCTTGCCCACCGCGCCGAAGATTTTTTCGGTGACCAGGCAATCCTCATCGGTTGCCTCGGCGGAGGGGCAGTAGGCGCTGGCTCCTTCGCCGACTAGGGCGGGGGTGTTGGGCATTACGCGCACAACGCGGGCGCCTTCGCCGAGCATCTCGGTGAACCAGCCGAGCTTTAGCCCCGCGCAGATTGAGATGACGGTGGCCTTGTCGCCGGTTTTTTTAAGTTCGCCGAGGGCTGTTTTGGCGTCCTTGGGCTTTACTGCGAGGAGGATTACCTTGGCACCCTCGAAACCGCCCGCCATTTCGCCCTTCACCTTTATGCCGTAGCGCTTTGCGACCTCCTCGGCCTTGGCGGGGTAGCTTTCAACCCCGATTATATCCTCTCTTTTGGCCGCGCCGCACGCGAGGAGGCCGGAAAGTATAGCCTCCCCCATGTTCCCGAGGCCGATTATCGCCATCTTCGGCAGTGTAGACATTTGATGCTCCTTAAAGGCGCTGGCCGAAGAGAGCCGAGCCAACCCTAACCATGGTCGCGCCCTCTTCGATAGCCGCCTTGAAATCGTGGCTCATTCCCATCGAGAGATGATACATCTTTACCCCCGAAAATCCCACAGAATCAATGCGATTGGCTAAAAGGCGAAGCGCCCGGAAGTGTGGGCGCGACATTTCGGGGTCTTCCTCGTAGGGGGGTATCGCCATCAGCCCCTGTATCTCGATGCCGGGCCATTCCAGGGCCCTTTTAGCTATGGCAATTATCCCTTCGGCGTCAGCCCCGCCCTTTGAGGCCTCGCCGGAGAGGTTTGCCTGCAAAAGCACCGGCAGTTTGATTCCCCGCGCGATGCAAAGGCGCGACAATTCCGCCGCCAGCGAGGGGCGGTCCACGGTGTGGACCATCGAGAAGGTTCCTACTACGTACTTGGCCTTGTTGCTCTGGAGGTGACCAATCATGTGCCATTCGGCGCGGGGTATCGCGTCGATTTTGGGGAGGGCTTCCTGGACGTAGTTCTCGCCGAAGAGGGTTTGCCCCGCCTCGAAGGCTTCTTTTATTGTTTCGGGCGAAACGGTTTTGGTTACGGCCAAAAGACGCACGGAGTCGGGATCGCGTCCGGCCCCAAGTGCGGCCTCGCGGATTTTTTCTCTTATTTCCCGCACGTTTTTGGCGATTTCGCTCATCGCTTCTCTTTCGCGCCCCATGGCGAGAGGCCGAATTGGCTCAAAAGCTCGACGGTCTGCGCCACCGGCAGCCCCACCACGTTGGTGTAGGAGCCTTTTATCGACCTGACGAGGGCGGAGCCCTTACCCTGTATGCCGTAGCCGCCCGCCTTGTCGAAGGGTTCGCCGCTATCAAGATACCATTTGACGATGGCGTTATCCAGTTCGCGAAAGGTCACCTCGGTAGAGAGCGCGATTGCGCGGATTTCGGTTTTGTGGGCCAGCGCCACCGCGGTTATCACCTCGTGGGCGCGCCCCGAGAGGAGCCAGAGCATCCTTTCGGCGTCGGCGCGGTCTGCCGGCTTTCCCAGAATTTCCCCTTCGGCGACGACTATCGTGTCGGCGGCCAGGACGAAGGACTCTTCCCCCGCCTCGGCGCTGGCCGCGAGCGCTTTTCTCTTCGCCACCGCCAGCGCGCCCTCCTCGGGGGAAAGGCCCGGGGGGATAGATTCGTCGCAGTGCGAAGGGGCCACCGAAAAGTTCATCCCGAGGGTCTTTAAAAGCTCGCTGCGACGAGGGCTTTGGGAGGCCAGTACGAGATTTTGCGCCAATTTTTGTTTTCCCTTGTGTTTACAATGGCTTTCGACCGGTAAAAGGTAAGGCTCCGGCGGCT
>SRXB01000231.1 GCA_009724975.1 bacterium
ATCCTCGCCCATGAAGACAGTCAGCGCGCCCTTCTCGGCGGCGGGGCCGTCGCTCCAGTCCACGCCGAGGGCCACAAGGGCCGCCGCCACTTTCTTTTGCTGCTCTTCGTTGGCCTTGGCCACCGCAAGACCGGCGGCCTTTGTCAGTTCCTCTCGCTGGGCGCCCTCGCGCTTGGCTTCAGGGACTTCGCCGATGACCGACTGGGCCAGCGAGATGAGGAAGTCCTCACCGAGACGGGTGATTTTCTCGTCCAGGGAGAGTTCCGAAAAGCTCTTTTGCTGGGTTCCCCCGTGGGGCGAGCCATCCATTCCCTCGCCCTCCATCTCCATACCGTCTTCGGCTGCGGGCGCGGACTTCTGCAGGTATTGGACCTCGGCCATGGGCTTTGGCAATTCGGAGTCGCCGCCGGACTTTACGAAGGCGTTCTTGAGGTCGCCCTCAAGGGTGTGCTTGACGGGCTTGCCCATGCGGGCCTTCTTTGAGGATATGCTGGCCGAGTAGACGTAAAGGTCGGGCTGTACGCCGACCGACTGTATGGAAACGTCGTTGGGGGTGAGGTACTGGGCTATGGTGAGTTTGAGTGCGCCGTTGTCGGGCAGCGGATAGAGCTTTTGAACGCTACCCTTGCCGAAGGTGCGGTCGCCGACTACCAGCGCGCGGGAGGATTTGAGGGCTCCCGCGACAATCTCGGAGGCCGAGGCGCTCCCCTGGTTCACCAGCAGGAGAAGTGGTTTTTTGGATATCTGCTCGTCGGGCATCGCCTCGACGCGGTCGCTCTCATCGGCGGTGCGCCCCTTGGTGGAGACTATGGCGCCCCTGTCCATGAAGCCGTCCGAGAGCTTTATCGCCTGCTCAAGAAGGCCGCCCGGGTTGCCGCGAAGGTCCATTATGATGCCGCCGAAGTCTGGATTTTCCTTTGCCGCCTTCTGGACGGCGCTCCTCACCTCGTCGGTGGTGGCCTTCTGGAAATTCTTGACCTTGAGATAGAGAACCGCCGGAGAGGAGGCGTTCTTGGGGAGCACGTAGCTCTCAACGCTGTCGACGTGAATCTCCTCGCGGGTGAAGGTAAAATCCCTGTTTCCCTTCCACTCGGCCCTGTAAATGGTAATGGTGACCTTTGTGCCGGGGTCCCCGCGCATCTTCCACTTGGCGGTGTCCAGCGGCATGTTTATCGTGGGCTCGCCCTCGATGAAGAGAATCTGGTCGCCCGCCTTGAGGCCGACGCGGTCAGCCGGGGTGTTGGGGATGGGGTTGAGGACTGTCATCTGCCCGTCGCGCAGGCCGAAGACAAAGCCAATACCGCCGAAAGACCCCTGCGTTCCCACCATGAAGTCCTTGAACTGCTTGGGGTTGATGACGTTGGAGTGGGGGTCCAGCTCGGATACTGCGCCGTTGAGGGCGCTGTAGAAGATGTCGTCCTTCTTCTCGCTCTTTGAGAGCTCGGCGGTGATGAAGTCAAGGACCTCGTTCAGGGACTGCGCCGCTCCCAGCATGGTCGTGCCCTGGGAAATATCAACCTCTTTAAGTTTTCCGGCGACGTTCACCTTGGCCGTTTTGCCGTCGCGGTCGATTATCACCGGCGGGAACTGCGTCTCAAGGGCATGGAACGCCCCTTCAAGCAGTTTTGTGGCCTCGGCGCGCTCGGGATCGACGTATTTGCCGTCCACGTAGGCGAAAACCTGGTGGGTTATGCGCGGGTAGGGGTCGCCGACGGCGTGGAACATGCGCCCCATTCCCGATTGGGAGAATGTCCAGGCGGTGGTCGCCGCCAGTATTATCGCTACCGCAGAAAACACTGCGATTTTACGGTTCTTCAATCAAGACCTCCGGTGAAAACCTTAAGCTTTCACATAAAGCTAACACGCGCGGACGACGGCGCGGAAAAATAAATGCTTTTCAGGCCGGGTTTACAATACTTTCGAGGTAAATCTGAAGTTCCTCGGAAATCCACGTGAATTCAATCCCCATCCCGCCCTTGGAGTGTTGCAGGAGGGCCGGAGGGACTCTTTTAGACCACCGCACCACACCAGCCCCAAGAGCCGAGCCCGAGGGGGTGTTGAAGGTCAGTCGGACCTTTGTTCCGGGCGTTTGCGGCTTGGAGGTCAGCAGAAAGAGGCCCGTCATGCTTATGTCCACCGTAACCGCCCGAAACGAGCCGGGGTCGGTCTGTACGATCAGGCGTACTTTTCGCCTTCTTGTATCCCTCTTTTCGGCCATTTCAGGCCCCCCTTCGAGCGAATCGCGGCCGCGCGGGAAATCGGATAATGCGTTTATGAATGAAAAGGGCGCCAAGGTCAAGGTTGGCGGCACTTATTTATCAGTATTTTTAAGGTTTTCCATATATTCTTCCCACTCTATGGGAAGCATGTATTTTTTCTTTGCGTTGCATTCTGCGCATGCCGGAACCAGATTTGCTTTCACGCTTTTGCCGCCCCTAATCAGCGGAACGAGGTGGTCCATCGTAAGTTCGCGGGGGGAAAAGATATTCCCGCAGTAATGGCAACGGCCCTCCCCCTTTTTGTTTTTCCACCATTGGGAGGCGCGAAGCTCCCTTGCCTTGCGCTTCTCGCGCGAAATCTCCTCCTCGGTGGCCGAGGGTATGAAGAAAAAATCTCCGGGTGGCTTTTGAAAGTTCATTTTGGCTTGGCCGCAAAAAGAAAAAGGCGGCCTCCAAGGCCGCCCTTTTCAAAGTTTATAGCCTTGCGGCATTAGCCGGCGTGGCAATCAGCGCACTTGAGTTCCTTGACGACGGTGGCGCTGTTCTTGTTGTGGCAACCGTAGCACTTGCCGACTTCCTTCTTGTGGGCGGCGTCCTTCATCTTGTCGGCGTCGTTGTGGCAACCGCTGCACTTGAAGTCCTTGGAATCGGCCTTGTGGTGGCAATCAACGCACTTGGTGCCCTTGGTGTGGGTGTCGTGGTTGAAGGTGGTGGCTTCCTTGCCGCCAAAGTTGGCGACCTTGATCTTGCCCTTGGGGGCGTCAGCGGCCAGGGCGAGAGCGGCGCAGAAGAGAATGGCGGTGGCGAGAGCGACGATCTTTTTCATTTTGGAAGATTCCTCCGTTGAAGTTTCTTTTTGTTTGTCTGCCTGGGCAGAAGTTAGTTTTTAAATTGCGGCGGCCTTATATACCACGTGCAGAACAAAGATTCAAGGTTTCTAAACGCGTTTTTCGCGCAATTTTTTATCTTTTTCCACCACGGCTTCGGCCATTTTGCATTTTTCGGCCAGCAACTTCTCGGAGAGCTTCTTGTCGGAGAGGGCCAGAATCTGGCAGGCCAGCGCGGCGGCGTTCACCGCCCCTCCCTTGCCGATTGCGACGGTGGCGACCGGAATTCCCGGGGGCATCTGGACGGTGGAAAGCAGCGCGTCGAGGCCGCCCAGCGGCGAGGCGTCAACGGGGACGCCGATGACGGGCTTGGTGGTTTTGGAGGCCACTACTCCAGCAAGGTGCGCGGCCATTCCGGCGGCGCAGATGAAAACCTTGACGCCCTCCGCCTCGGACTCGGCCACCAGTTTCTCGGTGCGGTCAGGGCTGCGGTGGGCGCTCGAAACGGCGATGTCGTAGCCGACCCCCATCTTTTCCAGGTACTGGGCCGCCCCCTCAAGGACAGGGTAATCGGAATCGGAGCCCATAAGAATCAAAACCTGCTTTTT
>SRXB01000232.1 GCA_009724975.1 bacterium
CAAAGAAGAAGGTTAAAAAGCCGCGCGGTTCGCCCATTCCTCCCAACAAGATCTTCCCCGACCTGAAAAAAGAAGAGGACAAAAAGGCCTGCCGGAAAAAGAGCGACGGGCAAGGGTTGGGCTAGGCCGGTTTTCCCCGCTTGGTTCATTTTTCGGGACGCCGGATTTATTTTTCGGCGGGGATGGCGGCGGTGTATGGCTTTTGGGAGAGTATTAGGAAAATTGCAATAAGCCCCGAGGCGTTTAGCGCTTTGCCCAACGCCGGCGACAAAAAATAAAAATCCATTGATATAAGCAGGAGCGACGCGAGACCCAAAAGGGTGGCTTTTTGACTTTGTCTCGATATCCACGCCGGTGAAATTATCATCAAGGCGGCCGGCAGCGCCTGCGTAAGGTAATGCACCCACACCAGTTTTGATACAAGCAGAAAAACAATTGCCGACAATGCGCATATCTGCATGTCGAAGAAGAAATCGTCTTGCTGCGATAGTTCTTTTCTTGCCGAAAGAGAAAGCTTTATTATTCTGTAAATCAAGAAAGCTAATATCAATACAGCCGCTATTCCAGATATGTTAACGCCGACAAAATGCTTTAACAACGCAGGAAGAGAGACATTGATCTCAGGCGGGGCGTTGGATGTCTCTTGATAGTGAAAAACCCACCTGACCCAATCAAGCCATATGGACAATTTCCCGAAATAAATCCAGGCGACGCTTACCGCGGTGGCGGCTCCTGCGGCCACTCCCCCGAGTTCGAGGGCAAACTCTCTTTTCTGCCCCCGCATCGCGCGCGACAGCAAAAGCCCAATGGGGATGAAGATTATATTTGGCTTTAGCGCCGCAATCAGGCTTATAAAAAATCCGAATAGAAAGTATTTGGCTTTATTTTTTATTAGCAATAATGAAACAGCCGCCGTTACCAGCGCCATTTGAATGCAATTTATGTTGGAGGTGTCCAGGTCATTCAATATCGGCAAATAGAATTGGAAAATAATTAACAATAAGATAATCGACCAGGAGAGCTGAAAGTTCAATGCCGTCAGTAGGGCCAGCGCAAAAACGGCCAGGGATAAAAAACTTATGGCTATGTAAAAAATAAAGTCATAAGCGGGGTTGGGCGTAGTGATCTTTGAAAGTGCCGCATACATGAAGGGTGTTTGGGTGTTGGCGGGTGGGTTTTGCCTGTATTTGGCGGAGAACTCGGCATCCACGTCGGCCAGGACGATGCTACCGTAGTTGGCCACAAGCCGGTCGCCGTACTTGCTGTATATTATGGGGAGCCTGAATGTATCGGAATACCTCGCGCCGGACCAGTAGATGAAAAAATCGCCCACCGTGAAATAATCAATCGCCCTCCATGCATTTATGGAGGCAAGGGAGATCGCGGCGGCAATCAGAATGCTAATGGCTGATTTTTTAAGCGCCATGCCTCATCTTTTAATCCGCTAAAGCGCCGGCGCGCAATTCGGGAATGACTTTCGGACGATTTTATGAAAAAGCTTTCGGCTCCGCCCCTAATATTCCAGCCCCATCCTCCCGCGCACCTCGCCGATGGTCTTTTTCGCCACGGCGCGGGCCTTTTCGGCTCCCATCTTTAGGATTCGGCGGATTTCGTCGGGATTTCTCGAAAGCTCCTCGTAGCGGGCGCGGTTGGGCTCGAATTTGTTCCATATAAGCTCGGTAAGCTCTTTTTTCACGTCGGAATACTTCAGGCCGCCGTTTTTGTAGCGCGCGCGCATCTCCTGCCTGCCGTTTTCATCGACGAAGAGTTTGTAAATGGCGTAGAGGTTGCACTTGTCGGGGTCTTTGGGGTCTTCCACGCGGGCGGCGTCGGTCTTTATCGTCATGATCGTCTGTCTCAGGGCTTCCTTGGTGGTGAAGATGTCGATGGTGTTGCCGTAGGATTTGGACATCTTCTGGCCGTCAACCCCCGGTATAACCGCCACGTTGTCGTCAATCTCAGGCTCGGGGACGGTGAAGGTGTCGCCGAACTGGAAGTTGAATTTGATGGCGAGGTCGCGGGCGACTTCGAGGTGCTGTTTCTGGTCGCGCCCCACGGGGACGACGTTGGACTGGAAGATGAGGATGTCCGCCGCCATGAGGACGGGGTAGGCGAAGAGTGCGTGGTTGGCCGCTATTCCCTTGGCGGTTTTGTCTTTGTAGGAGTGGCAGCGCTCCAGAAGGCCCATGGGGGTGATGGTCGAGAGCGCCCAGGTGAGGTCCTGCACTTCCGGCACGTCGGACTGCACCCAGAAGGTCGATTTTTCGGGATCTATGCCCAGCGCGAGGAAGGTGGCGGCGGTGTCGAAGGTGTTTTTGGATAGGGTGGGGCCGTCCTGCACCGTGGTCATGGCGTGGTAGTTGGCTATGAAGCAAAAAAGATCGGCGCTGGCCTGGTGGTTTATCATCTTTTCCATCATGCCGAAGTAGTTGCCGATGTGGAGGACGCCGGAGGGCTGTATTCCAGAGAGTATGCGTTTCATCTGTAAGTCCCGCGCTTTTGGTTTTGTGCGAAGTGGGGATTATCGAAGAAGGGCGTGCCGCGTGTCAACGGCGCAGGGAATAAAAAATCGCCGCTGGCGGATTGGGGCCGCGCGCGGCGATTAAAAGAGCGCTTTTGGGGCCGGTATTCAATTGTTGGCCAAAAATTCCACCAAGGTGTCCATCGTTTTGGCCATCTTGGGGTGAAAGCCGGTGTAGTCGCCCCTAACTTTGCCGTCGCGGCCTATGACGAATATCCTGGGTATGCCGGAGACCCCGTAGCCCAGCGAGGTGGCCTGGTCGGAGATGAGGACGGTGTAGGGCAGGGGGTTTTGCTCAAGGAATTTGCGCACGGCGGGTTCGTTCATGTCGAGGTTTAGGCCGATTACCTCAACGCCCTTCTCACTGAGGCGGTTGTAAAGGCCCGCGAGGTGCGGCAGGGCTTCGCGGCAGGGAGGGCACCAGGTGGCCCAGAAATCCAGGATTACAACCTTGCCCTTGAAGTCCGAGAGGCTGACCCGCTTGCCGTCAAGGGTTGGCAGGGTGAATTCCGGCACTTCGAAAAAGGAGGCGTTTTGGGAAGAACCGCCCCCTTGCGCTCCCTGCGAGGGTTTGCTGGATTCCGAGCAGCCCAAAAGGGTCAGCGCCAGCGCCATGAGGGCGGCTAGAAGTGGCTTTAAGGAGTTTTTATTCAATAATTTCCCCCCGTTTTGTTCCGGTCGGTCGTCAAGGCGCGGGACCCGCGCCGCAAGGCTACCTTCAGCCGAACCCGCCGCCGCAGGAGTGTCCGCAGCCCCCGCCTTGCCCTTTTGGGCCGCCTTTGACGGCGAAGGCCGAAAAGGCTCTTTTCATCGGTTTTCCGCACCTGGGGCAGGCTGGAGGCTGTGGGTTTGCCGAAGAATTTACCAGTTCCTCGCGCTTTTCGCCGCATTTTTGGCAGGCGTATTCGTAGATGGGCATCTTTTCGCTAGATTACCTTCTTTATGTTCGCCTCGATGTTGGGCTTGGGGACCGCGCCCACTATCTCGGCTTCGGGGACGGGCGCGCCGCCCTTGAAGAATTTAATGTTGGGTATGCCGCGCACGTCGAATTTGCGCGGGGTGAGGGGGTTTTCATCGACGTTCATCTTCGCTACCGCGATCTTGCCCTTGTATTCAACCGCCAGCTCCTCAA
>SRXB01000556.1 GCA_009724975.1 bacterium
GGCCAAAAGCCCCTCGGCCACATCGCGGACGATGTCTTCGACGAACTTGGGGTTGTTGTAGGCCTTTTCGGTGACGTATTTTTCGTCGGCGCGCTTTAGGAGGCTGTAGACCTCGCAGGAGGCCTTCGATTCCACGTAGGAGACGAGGTCTTCGATCCAGACGAAATCCTTGAAGCGCACCTCGACCGTTATCAGCGACCGCTGGTTGTGCGCGCCCGCCTCGCTTATAGCCTTTGAGCAGGGGCAGACGCTGGTGGCCGGAACAGCGACGGCGACCACGAGGTCATACTGGCCCTTGTCTAGCGAGCCCTTGAAGGCGCAGTCGTAAGACATTATCGAGCGCTCACGGCTCACGGGGGCCAGCTTCTCGGCGAAGTAGGGAAAGCGCATCTCTATGTGAGCGCTCCTGGCCTCCAGCCTGTCGCGCATCCTCTCCAGTATCTTGGGGAAGCTGCCGATGCGTATTCCCTCGTGGTGCTCGTTTAGTATCTCCACGAAGCGGGACATGTGCGTGCCCTTGAAGTGGTGGGGCAACCCCACGTACATGTCTACGCTCGCCACCGTGGACTGCTTTCCGTGAGCCTTGTCCAGCAGGGTGACGGGGTAGGTGATGTTCTTGACGCCCACCTTGTCGATCTCTATCTCGCGGTGGTCGCGGGAGCTTTGAATGTCTACAAGCCCCTTGCAATCACGTTTTGAGGTAGCTGGCACAGGCCTTCTCGCTTTCCCACGCGGTAACTTTGTAAACACGGGCGCCGCTTTCAAGTATCCGTCTGTCGACCTCTTCGAAGATGAATCTCGCTATGTTTTCCGAGGAGGGGTTTTCC
>SRXB01000557.1 GCA_009724975.1 bacterium
GGTTTTGAGCGATTCCGGGTTCATGTAATCGGTGTATTTCTCGCCGCCCTTGAGCGCGCCCGGGTTGTGGATGGTGAAGAGGCGGTCATAGAGCCTCACCGTCGCGTCCACGGCGTCTTTGGCGCTCACCCAGTGAATGGTGGCCTTGACCTTCCTGCCGTCGGGGGCATCGCCGCCTTTGGTTGCGGGGTCGTAGGTGCAGCGCAGTTCTACAACCTCGCCCTTTTCGTCCTTCACCACTTCTTCGCACTTTATGAAATAGGCGTAGCGCAGGCGAACCTCCCTGCCTGGGGAGAGGCGGAAGTATTTGGGCGGCGGCTCCTCCATAAAGTCTTCCGCCTCGATGTAAAGCTCGCGCGAAAAGGGGATTTTGCGCGTAGTGGGGGTTTCCTCCTCGGGGTTGTTGATTGCGTCGAGGTATTCGGTCTGCCCTTCGGGGTAGTTGGTTATGACTACTTTTATGGGGCTTAGCACCGCCATGCGGCGCTCGGCGGTTTTGTTGAGGTCTTCGCGGGCGCAGTGCTCCAGAAGGGCCATGTCCACGAGGCTGTCTTTTTTCGCAACCCCTATGCGGTCGCAAAAGTCGCGTATTGAGGCGGGGGTGAACCCCCTGCGCCTGAAACCGGCTATCGTCGGCATTCTCGGGTCGTCCCAGCCGTCGACAAGTTTTTCCGTGACAAGCTCGATGAGCTTTCGCTTGCTCAGGACCGTGTGGCTGAGGTTGAGGCGGGCGAACTCTATCTGGCGAGGAGGCGAGGGGAACTCGTCGGCGAGGTTTTTGACGAACCACTCGTAGAGGGGGCGGTGATCCTCGAATTCGAGCGT
>SRXB01000233.1 GCA_009724975.1 bacterium
CTGCGGTGGGGCAAAAGAGGTTTGCCCGGCATTCACAGGCAAGGTTCTCGATCGTATCCACTGGCCTGTTGATGACCCTGCCAGTGCCACCGGAAGCAACGAGGAGATTCTGGCGGTTTTCAGACGGACGAGAGATGAAATTCGACAGCGCGTGGAGGCGCTGCTCAAGGATTTGCAAGGGTGAGCCGGTTTATAAGGCAAAAAAAAGGGCCGCATAATCAGCGGCCCTTTTGCTTTGGTGAGTTAAAATATTACTTGAGGGCTTTGCCGTTTTTCTCAACCAGTTCCTTGCCGATGGCGTCAAAGCCGTTTTTCTCGGCTATCTTCTGGCCTTCTTCCGAAAGTTCGAACTCGATGAGGGCCTTTATGTCGCCCTGCGGCTTGCCGTTCACGTACTGGTAAAGGGCGCGCGAGAGGGAATATCTGCCGGATTTTACCGCCTCGGTGTCGAGCGGGCTTAGCTCCTTGCCGTCCTTGCCTATCACGTTAAGGGGCTTGATGCCTGAGACAACCTTTTTGTTCTCGTCAACAATGTAACCGACGCCCACGTAACCTATCGCCGAGGAGTCCTTGGCGACGGACTCGATTATCTGCGAGTTGCCGTTCATCTGGTTCATTTTGGGCGAGTAGTCCTTCTTGCCGAGGACGTGCTCCTGAAAGAAGACGTAGGTGCCGGAGTTTGGCTGCCTGCCGTAGAGCGTTACAGGGGCGTCGGCGCCGCCTATCTGCTTCCAGTTGGTTACTTCGCCCCTGAAGAGTTTTCCTATGTCGTCCGGGGTGAGGGCTTTTACAGGATTTTTCTCGCTTACGATGACCGAGAGGCCGTCAATTGCCACGGCGATTTCAACAGGGTTAACGCCCTTGGCCTTGGCCTGATCGATTTCGCTCTGCTTTATCTCGCGGGAGGAGTTGGCGATGTCGCACTTGCCGTCGATGAGGGCGGCGATGCCGGTGCCTGAGCCGCCGCCGGTCACGGCGACCATCTTGCCGGTCTTTTCAGTGAAGGCCTCTGCCCAGGCCTGGGAGGCGTTGACAAGGGTGTCGGAGCCTTTCACCTGAACCATGCTTTGTGCTGCGAGGGCTGAGGTGGCCGCGAAAATAGCGCAGGCGGTTATTGTCCAAATTTTCTTCATCTTTTCTCTCCTTTTGTCGTTTGTGGTGTGCCGCTGTGATGGGAGAGATGTTAGCCGCCGATTGTTACGGGAATGTAAACGCTGCCTGAATGTTCGGTTAATGGCGTCAAATTCCGAGAAAAATCTTAATTTTCGGCCTTAACTGCAATAAAACCTCGCCGTAACATTGCCGTAACAATGCGCTGATAAATTCCTTTCGACTTATATGTAGGAGTGAGGAAGGTTGAACGGCGCGATGTTCGCAAGCGAAGGGAAAAAGTCTTTATCTCCATCAATGGTGGGGATTTTGGGCAAGAGGCCGGGGGAGCGGTGTATCGAGCTTTTGCTCGCCGCTTCGGCCTATATATCGATACTGGTTTTGGCGGGGATTTTCGCCCTGCTTTTGTGGCAGGGGTCGAAGGCTTTCAGCGAAATCTCCCTCTGGGAGTTTCTCACCTCAGCCCGCTGGGACCCAACCAGCCCCGAAAAGGCCGGTTACGGCATACTCTCGATGGTCTTTTCGACCTTTCTGGTCTCTCTCGGCGCTATGTTGATAACAGTGCCGATAGGGGTTGGCGTGGCGGCCTACCTCTCGGAGTTCGCGGGCTTTCGGCTGAGGGAGACCCTAAAGCCCGCCATCGAGATATTGGCAAGCGTGCCTAGCGTGGTGGCCGGTTTTCTGGGCGTGGCGGTGATAGGGCCCTGGATTGCCGATACTTTCGGCCTCCCGAACGGGCTTAACGCTCTTAACGGAGCGATTCTGCTCTCGGTGATGTGCCTTCCTACGGTGGTCAGCCTCTCGGAGGACGCGCTCAGGGCTGTTCCCCAGGAATACAGACAGGGGAGCCTTGCGCTCGGGGCAAACAAGTGGGAAACACTTGTGAGAGTGACGCTCCCGTCGGCGGCACCCGGTATCCTCGCCGCAGTGATGCTGGCCCTTGGCCGCGCCATCGGCGAGACTATGACTGTCCTCATGGCGTGCGGAAACGCTCCCGCCTTTCCGACTGATTTTCTCTCTGCCGTTCGCACCATGACCGCAACCATAGCCATAGAACTTGGAGAGGTGCCGCAGGGCACGACGCACTTCTACGCGCTTTTCGCGGTGGGATTCTCGCTTTTTTGCCTCTCGTTCATGGTCAATTACGCGGCGGATTTGGTCCTCAACCGCGTGAGAGGTAAACGCAGATGAAGAAACTCTGGTCGGCGCTCGGACAGTCGTATCTGATTCTCTGCACTCTTTTAGCCTTCGCCGCCCTGGTATTTATCCTGGGAGTTATTGTATGGCGCGGCTGGGGCTCCATGAGTTTGGAGTTCCTGACCGCCATGCCCCGCAAGGGGATGACCGCGGGCGGCATACTTCCAGCAATAGCAGGCACTGCCTTCGTCAGCCTCCTAACCCTGCTTTTCTCACTGCCCCTAGGAGTCGGCGCAGCCATCTACCTTAACGAGTATGCAACAGAGAACCGCTCCACAAGGTTGATAAGGCTCGCGATAAGGAATCTCTCCGGGGTTCCCAGCGTGGTTTACGGGCTTTTCGGGGTGGTTCTCTTCGTGACATTGATGAAACTGGGAACAAATTTGCTTTCTGCGGGACTCACCCTGGGCCTTCTGACCCTTCCCTGGATAATAACGGCCAGCGAGGAGGCCCTGAGGGCGGTGCCGAGGGCTTACCGCGACGGAGCCCTTGCTCTAGGCGCAACAAAATGGCAGGCGATACGCACGGCGGTGCTGCCACCCGCTATGCCGGGAATACTTACGGGCGCGATACTGGGTCTTTCAAGGGCTGCTGGCGAAACCGCGCCGATACTTTTCACGGGAGCCGCGTTCTATCTACCCTTTGTGCCAAAGTCGCTCGACGACCAGTTCATGGCTTTGCCATACCACCTTTACATACTGGCGACGCAACACCAGTCAATCGAGAAGGTGAGGCCCCTTGCCTACGGCACGGCGCTTACTCTGGTGGGGCTCGTTTTCATACTTAACCTTGGAGCCTTCCTCATACGTTACCGGATGAGAAGGAACCTTCAGAAAGCGCGTTAGGATGCCAGACAACATAAAGTGCAAAAACCTAAGTCTCTGGTACGGGCAAAAGCAGGGGCTAGATTCAATCAATATCGAGTTGCCTAAAAATCAGGTCACGGCGCTGATAGGCCCCTCCGGGTGCGGAAAATCCACCTTTCTTCGGTGCCTGAACCGCATGAACGACCTTATTGACGGTGTTAGAACCGAGGGCGAGATAATCCTCGACGGGGAAAACATACTCTCGACCGCTACGGATGTTGTTGAGTTGCGCCGCAAAGTGGGGATGGTCTTCCAGAAGTCGAATCCTTTCCCCAAGTCGATTTTCGACAATGTCTCCTACGGGCCAAAGGTTCACGGCATAGAGAACAAGGGGCGGCTCTCGGAGATAGTTGAGGACTCGCTGAAGAAGGCGGCGCTTTGGGACGAGGTGAAAGACCGTTTGCGCGAATCCGCGCTGGACCTTTCGGGCGGCCAGCAGCAGCGTCTTTGCATCGCCAGGGCTCTGGCGGTGGAA
>SRXB01000558.1 GCA_009724975.1 bacterium
GGGCAGACTCCGGCGCAAAAACCACAGCCTATGCACTTTTCAGGGTCGGCCTCATAGCGCACGATGCCGTCCTCGCCTTCGATTCTGGAGATTGCGTTGTGGTAGCAGGAGTTCTCGCAGATGCGGCAATCCCTGCACGAGCCGCAGCTCATGCACTTGCCGCCCTCGGAGGAGCAGCTCTGGCCGTTTTTGCCCCGTTCGCGCTCGTACCACTGGAATTTGAGTTTTTCGTAGGGGATGACGGTCTTGGCTTCGTCCTCGTACTCGGTCTTGGAGAGGAGCGAGTGGACGTAGAGGGCGGCCTTGGCGCCCGCGCCGATAGCGTTGGTGATGAGGCCGGGCCTAGTCACGTCGCCCACGGCGAAGACCTTGG
The DNA here is from genome assembly GCA_009724975.1 of bacterium. Lineage (GTDB taxonomy): Bacteria > Desulfobacterota > Deferrisomatia > Deferrisomatales > BM512 > SCTA01. The sequence continues at coordinate 374 of SRXB01000558.1, forward strand.
GGTCAGTGGTTCGGCCTATCGGGTCGACGCGTATGTGGCCTCTTTCGAGGTCAATCTCCTTGGGAAGGTATTTGAGCTCCGGCGTCTCGCCGATGGAGATGATGGCGAGGTCGGCCTGAAGGCTGGTGCCATCCTTGAAGTAGATTTTTTTCTCTGCGTGTTCGTAGCGGTCGGTGAATTTCGGGTAGAGTATCTTAGCCCCGCGCTCGGCGGCCATTTTCTGCTCTTTGCCGAAGGAGGCGGGTTTTTGGATGTCCACCGCGATGACGCTGGCCGCGCCGCAGTTGTAGGCCTCGACGCAGATGTCCATGCCGACGTTGCCCGCGCCTATTACCACCACGTTCTTGCCGGAAAGGTCGCGCTTTATGCCGGAGGTTATCTCCTTTAGGAAGACGATGCCGGGGAGGACGTGCTCGTAGCCCGGAAAGGGGATGGTGCGCGGGGCGTGGCT
>SRXB01000234.1 GCA_009724975.1 bacterium
GTGAAAGAGGAGTCCCCCGTCTGGCTCACGGTGATAGATCCCGGAGTATTTCTTTCCACGGCGTCTGTGTTTTCAGACCACACTAATATGTTGACATGCGGGGCTTTGCTCCCTAACATATCGCAGTTCAACTTCCGGGGAGTCGCCAAGGGCCTTCGCAACGACCTTCAGGCGGCGGCGCTTCGCATTTCGCCTGAAGTTGGAAAAGCCCTTGCGCTTCTTGGGGAATCCGGCGCGGAGCATTTCATTATGACGGGTTCCGGCAGTGCGGTTTTCGCCCTCTTCGACAAAATGGAAGAGGCAACGCGCGTCCGCGACAAGGCGGCTAAATCAGCCCCCCCTTCCTGGCGGACGCTGGTTGTAAGGACACTGGGGGAGGTCGACCTCGCCCGCCCGCTTATAACGATATGAGTTGCTGGGGCGTCGGCAAGCGGTAAGCCACCGGGTTTTGATTCCGGTAATCGTAGGTTCGAATCCTGCCGCCCCAGCCATTTAATTTTTTTCAATGCGGTTTGTAGTAAGAGGATCAGCCGTGGTTGACATGGACAACATAAGAATAATCAGCGGCACCGCCAACAGACCTCTCGCGGAGGCAATCGGCAGGGAATTGGGGCTACCCCTATCCCCCGCCACCATCAAGACCTTCAGCGATGGCGAAATAAGTGTCGAGATTCAGGAAAGCGTGCGCGGCCATGACGTTTTCGTCATCCAGCCCACCTCAAGCCCCGTCAACAACAACCTGATGGAGCTCCTGATAGTGATGGACGCGTTAAAGCGCTCCAGCGCGACCTCCATCTCGGCCGTAATCCCCTATTACGGCTACGCGAGGCAGGACCGCAAGGTAAACCCCCGCGTCCCCATCAGCGCAAAGCTAGTCGCGGACCTCATAACCCAGGCGGGCGCGTCGCGGGTCCTGACAGTTGACCTCCACGCTGGTCAGATACAGGGGTTTTTCAACATCCCCGTCGACAACCTTTACGCCACCCCGGTCCTCATACATGAGCTCAAAAGCCGCTTTCGCGGCGAGGAGCTTGTGATGGTGAGCCCCGACGCGGGCGGCGTTGAGCGGGCGAGGGCTTTCGCCAGAAGGCTCGACGCCGGCCTTGCCATAATCGACAAGCGCAGGGAAAAGGCCAACGTCTGCGAAGTGATGCACATAATCGGCGACGTGGCGGGAAAAGACGCGGTCCTGCTCGACGACATGGTCGACACCGCCGGAACCCTCACCAACGCCGCCAAGGCCCTCATGGACAACGGCGCCAGGTCGGTCTACGCCGTCGCGACCCACGCGGTCCTCTCCGGCCCCGCTATCGACAGGATAATGAACTCCCCCATAAGGGAGCTTATAACCTCCGACACAATCGAACCGAGCCCCGCGGCGAAGGAATGCAAAAAGATCAAGGTGCTCACCGTAGCGCCCCTTCTGGCCAGCGCCATAAAGCGCATCCAGGAGCGCGGCTCGGTCAGCTCCCTTTTCGTGTGACAAAGTTAACGCTTTTTTAAGCCAAGGATAAGAAGGAAAAACCAATGCACAGCGAAGTTGAACTCAGCGTCTCTTTGAAGACCGACACCGGCAAGGGCGCCGCCCGCAAGGTTCGCGCCACCGGCAAGGTTCCCGGCATAATCTACGGGTGCGAAACCACCCCCACCATGATCTCCTGCGAAGAGCGCGAGCTTGTAAAAGCCCTCTCGACCTCCGCGGGCCGCAACGTCTTTATCCGCTTTCGTTGCGACGACGCCGATGTGAACGGCACCAGAGCCCTCATCAAGGAGCTTCAGGTCCATCCGCTCAAGCGCCGCTTCGTCCACGCCGACTTTTACAAGCTCGATCCGAACCGCCCCATTCACGCCGCCGTCCCGGTCCGCGTGGAAGGCACCTCCGTAGGCGTCAAACTCGGCGGCATCCTCCAGCTGGCCTCAAGGCAGCTTGAAGTTTCCTGCCTGCCGGACAACCTGCCGGAAGCCATCGTAATCGACGTAACCGAGCTTCGCCTCGGCCACTCGATCCACATAAGCGACCTCACCCCCCCCGCCGGAGTCACCTTCCTGGAAAGCCCCAAGCAGGCCGTTGTGGCGGTCGTCTCTCCGACCGACGACGAGGGGTCCAAGTCCGAAGGCTCCGCCGAGGGCTAACGAACGCAACTCTCTCCAATGAAGAGCTTTGTGGTGGCGGGGCTTGGAAACCCCAGCGAGAAATATTCGAGAAACCGCCACAACGCAGGCTTCATGGTAGTTGACGCCCTTGCCCAAAAGCTCGGCGTCCAATTCATAAAAGAAGATTGCCCCAGCCTGGCCGCAAAAGCCGAGCTGGGGCAATTTCGTATCCGCCTCCTAAAGCCCCTCACCTACATGAACAAAAGCGGCCTGGCGATAGCCCCCCTCATTGAGGGCGATTGCACGCTTATTGTCGTCCATGACGACCTTGACCTCCCCTTCGGCTCGCTCCGCGTAAAGGAGCGGGGCGGAGACGGCGGACAGGGCGGTGTTCGCTCAGTCATTGAGGCGCTTGGGGGCGGAAATTTTTGCCGCGTGAAGGTGGGCATAGGCAGGCCGCCGGAGGGGGTGGCGGTGGCGGACTGGGTATTGTCGGATTTTAGCGATTCGGAGCGGGACGCATTGGACCTGGTTGTCAAACGGGCGGTCGAAGCGGTGCTTTCGATCGTGGAAAAGGGCCCCGCGTGGGCGATGAACAAATTCAACGCCGCACCCGATACCTCCCAGTCGGAAACGAAGACGTAAAAAAACCCGCCGAAAGCGGGTTTTTTCTTCTGGGACCGTGCTCTACTTAAAGCATCCGAGCTGGCATCCGGCGATTTTAATCTTCTTCTCGTTGGCCGCCTTACCAACTTCGGAGGGCGATACCCCAAGGGCCTGAGCAAGGCCAAGAGCCTCTTTGCAGGAGAGCTTCCCGTCCTTTGCCTTTTCCTCGACCTTTTTCGCCAGCTCTTCGCTCATCAATAATCCTACTTGGTGGAAAGAACCTTGAAATCGCTCTCAAGCTCGTCTTCCTGACGCGACCAGCCACGAAAGACCTTTGATATTACGCGGTTCTTGTCGAGAAGAAAACTTGTCGGGGCGAAAGTAACGCCGTACTTATCGGCGATTTCCAGATCGGGGTCCCAGAGGAAATTAAAGGGGAGCCCCATTTCGTGCTTGTAGTTCTGCAGGTTCTTGTCAACCGCGTCAATGAATACGCCGAGGATGTTAAGCCCCTCGTTGCGGGCCTTGGCTTCCTTCAAAAACTCCATCTCGCGCTGGCAGGACCGGCAGGTGCGTTGGATGAAGACTAAAAGAAGCGGCTCGCCTTTCTTGAACTCGTAGAGGCTGCCGCTGTTGCCGTCAAGATCTTTGTACTGGAAGTCGGGCGCCGCCCCTCCCACCGGAAGGATGTTCCCCCCGCCCATTCCGGCGAAGGCCGTGGAAGCGAAAGCGATAAGCGAAAGCGCCAAAATGGATAGAATTGCCCGTCTCATTGCTCTTCCCCTGTAAATCGATACGCGGCGATTGCCGGGTAGCGGCCCCGCGACAGTGTATAAAATTATCACAATCGTCAGTTTACATCAACAATGATGGGAGGGGTAAATGAAAAGAGCGCACCTCCTTAGCGATGCGCTCTTTTCGATTGGCAAGGACACATCCGCAGG
>SRXB01000559.1 GCA_009724975.1 bacterium
GGGGGGCGAAGACGCTTACGAGGGAAATACCGGCTCGCTGATCCAAGCCGAGATACGAACAATAATCGACCAGTATGAAGGGGTGTCGAGCCAGTCTTCGGTTCGCGCCAGACTTGTTTTGCCGCGTACCCAGGAGAGGCTGAACCTCGTCCTGCAAAGCGACGCCGACGACAGCGCCGAGCAAAGCGACCTCTCTTTTATCGGCGATTACCTGCCGGTTGACAAGCCCTCCGCCTTCGGCGCGGCTCTTGAGGGCATAATCATCGAGACAAAGAGATGGAAGGCCGCCCTTCGGGGCGGAGTCCAGACGAAGATGCCGCCGGACGCCTTCGTGCGGCTGGACCTTCGCAGGCGCTGGTTTCCCTGGTCAGCCAGGATAACGGCGGACGAAAAGGGCTATTGGTACGCGGTGAAGGGGTTGGCCAACAAATTTCGCCTCAGCCTTGATTTGCCGCTCGACGGGGGATGGCTGCTGCGCCCTTCCGTAGGCACCGGCTGGAAGGAAGAGGAAAACGGCTACGACTGGGACTCGGGCTTTGGCTTTTACGGAAGGCTCAACGACAAGGACGCGTTTTTGATGGACGTGCGCGCCACCGGCAGGGGAAGCTACGAGCCGATAACCAACTCCTACTCCGTTACAGCCGAGCTTAGCCACAAGCTTTACCGCAACTGGGTGTATATTGGCGTAGGCCCTGGAATGGTATGGAGCCGCGAACGCGATTTCGACCCGGCGCTTTACCTCGGCTTTCGTTTCGACCTAATCTTCTCAAAGGCCCTTACCCAAGAGTGCGAAACCACTCCCCAAAGGTGCGGCCTGGGAG
>SRXB01000560.1 GCA_009724975.1 bacterium
CGTCTCTTCGGCTGTTGCGCAATGCCTTTCGGGGTGCGATATTGTCTGCCTCGAATCGAACCACGACGAGGAGATGCTTAAAACAGGCCCCTATCCGGCTTTTTTGAAAAAGCGGATATTGTCTGACCGAGGGCACCTCTCCAACGAGGTTTCGGCGGGGCTTTTGGAGAGCCTTTTGCACGATGGCCTTAAAGCCGTTGTCCTAAGCCACCTTTCCGAGGTCAACAACCGCCCCGCGCTGGCCTTTGAAGCGGCGATGAGAATTCTGGAGCGCCAGGGGGCGCAAAAAGACGTTACCCTTCTCGTTGCCCGCCAGGAGCGGCCCGGGCGGGTGGTGGAATTTTAAATGAAACGGCCGTCGAGCCAAGGCTCGACAGCCGTCGGATACTTTTTTCGGAGTGTGCATGATCCCGCGCTATACCAACCCCGAGATGGGGTACATCTGGACCGATGAAAACCGCTTCAAAAAGTGGCTGGACGTAGAGGTTTACGCCTGCGAGGCCAACTGCGAGCTGGGGAAGATTCCGCCCGAGTCGCTCAAGATAATAAAAGAGAAGGCGAATTTCGACACCGGGCGCATCCTTGAGATAGAGGCGGTGACCAAACACGACGTAATCGCCTTTTTGACGAACGTGGCCGAATATGTCGGGCCCGATTCCCGCTTCATACACATGGGGATGACCTCCTCGGACGTCCTCGACACCTCGTTTGCCATGCTCTTGGCCGAGGCAACCGACCTCATCATCGCCGAAAACGACAAGCTCCTCGCCGCGATAAAGGAGAGGGCGCTGGAATTCAAATACACCCCCCAGATGGGGCG
>SRXB01000235.1 GCA_009724975.1 bacterium
AAAAGAATTAACCCACTGCATGATATTGATTCCGCTACCGCCTTGTCAATCCAAAGCGGCAAAAAAATGATGAAAGAGTGTCGCACAAAAGCTGTAAGCCGGGTTCTGTCTCCCCCGAAGGGGCGGCGGCCATTCCTCTTGCTACGCGGGTTGCCCCGCGCCTTTAGCAACCTACCCGGGAACCTCGGACGGGCAGCCCTCGATCGTTCCCCTATTTGGCCTTGCTCCGGATGGGGTTTGCCCTGCCGTTTCTGTCGCCAGAAACGCGGTGAGCCCTTACCTCGCCATTTCACCCTTACCGCGGTCTAAAACCCCGCGGCGGTATATTTTCTGTGGCACTTTCCTTCGGGTCGCCCCGACTGGACGTTATCCAGCATCCTGCCCTTTGGAGCCCGGACTTTCCTCCCCCGCCTCAAGGGCGGGAGCGGCCGCCCGCTCTTGTGCGGCCTCTTTCAATTCTCTTCAGTTATGACGTCCCGCGCGGGAATAAGTATGCGGTAGCAGTTCGGGCACTGAACCACCGACTTGCCACGCATCACCTCGTTGAACCTCTGGGGCGGTATGCGCATGAAACAGGCGGTGCAGGACTCGGCCCTTGCCTGCGCTACCGCGACGCCTCCCAGGCGCGAGCGTATGAGCTTGTATTTGGAGACCACGTCGGGCGGGAGTTGGGCCAAAATGGATTTTTCCGCCGCCGTACACTCCTCCATCGCGGAACCGGTCTCTCCGATAACCGCGTCGAACCTTCCGCGAGCCTCACCTGCGTCCGCTTCCACCCGCGAGACCTTTTCCTCCAGCTTTTTGACCGAATCGGCAAGGGACTCAAGGGCTTCCATGTCTTTCAAAAGCCCCTCCTCTATGCCGGTTATGGCCTGCTTGGAGGAGTTTGTCTCGGCGAGGACCGCCTGGTACTCACGGCTCGTCTTGACCTCGCCCACGCGCCCCTTTATGCGTTGCTGGCGCTCTTTTTCGTTCTTCAGCAAAAGCTCTTTTTTGCGGCGCTCCATGTCTACGGCGTGGTGTTCCTCCTGCTTTGCGGCAAGCTCGCCCTGCGCCTCCTGCAGTTTTTCCTCGACCCTTTTCAGTTCCGTTTCGGCCTCCCTGCGCCTGGCTCCCATCTTGTCCATTTTGTCGGACAACGCCTGAAGTTCACCGAGAAGTTCCAAGATAATTTCGCTCAAGCTGACCTCCCGTGGCCTTTCGCCCCATGGGGGCGTTTATTTTTCAAGCCGTCAGGAAGGCGAACGGTTCGCCCTCGCCAAAGACCTCTATTGACAACTTCGCGCCCTTTTCAAGGGCGAATTTTTTCAGTTTCTCCGCAAGCGGCTCCAATATGACCCGCTCTGTGCAAAAGTGCCCCGCCTCGATAAGCGAAAATCCGGCGTCCAGGGCGTCCTGCGCCGCGTGAAAGCCGACCTCGCCAGTCACCAGCGCGTCCGCGCCCGACTCCATGGCCTCCCGCCAGAGGGATGCGCCGGACCCGCTCACCACGGCCACCTTCCTTACGGTCGCATGGCCGTCGCCCACGTAGCGAAGCCCCTTCGCGCCCAGCTTTTTCATTATAGATGAAGAAAACTTCTCAAGGGTGACGGCTTTCGCAAGCGAACCCACCCTTCCGAGAGTCCCGAAGGGGGATTTTTGGGCGAGCTGGTAAAGGTCTATCGCCGGTTCCTCGTAAGGATGTGCGGCGCGAAGGTTTTTTATGGCCGAAGGGGCGAGGGCCTGCGGTATGACAGCCTCTATACGCGTTTCGGCAAGCCTCTTTTGGCTTCCCACCTCTCCGGTGAAGGGGTTGGCCCCCTCCATGGGCTTGAAGGTCCCCTCCCCGCGCGCCATGAAAAAGCAATCTCTGTAATCGCCTATCGCCCCCGCGCCCGAGGCGGAAAGGCTCTCCATGAGACGCTCCTCGTACCCAAGCGGCGCAGTCACCACCAGCTTGCAAAGGGCTTCTCCCTTGCCGAGGGGCTTTATTTCCCGAAGGTCCAGCGCCGAGGCGAGGGCGTCATTGACGCCGCCGAGGGCCTTGTCGAGATTGGTGTGGGCGCTTATGAGGGCGATTTCGCTTTTGATGAGGGTTTGGAGGACTTTGCCGTGGGGTGTCGAGAGGTCGATGCTTTGGAGGGGCTTGAAGAAGAAGGGGTGGTGCACGAGAAGGAGTTGGGCCTTGATTTTAGCCGCCCGTTCAACGGCTTTGGGGGTTGGGCCTAGCGCTACGAGAATTTTTCGGACCCTCGCCCCCGGATCCCCCACCTCCACGCCGCACCGATCCCATGTCTCGGCCAGCGTGGGCGGGGCGAGCCTGTCGATCTCGCCCTTTATGTCGCGAAGGAGAAGTCCTTCCAACCTTTTCAACCCCAAAGATCTTTATAAAAGCGCCGGATGGCGCGGTATTTATGGTGGGCCCACCTGGATTCGAACCAGGGACCGACCGGTTATGAGCCGGCAGCTCTGGCCAGCTGAGCTATGGGCCCTTTCGGTAAAGGAGGCGGTATTATGCCTATTGAAGCGCTCCCTGTCAACCTTCGGGAACGCTTCTTTTTATCATCGGCCCGATATTTCTTCCGCCGAGGAGGTGCATGTGTACGTGCATCACCTCCTGGCCGCCGTCGGGCCCGTTGTTTACTATGAGCCGGTAGCCCGATTCCAGCACTCCGTCCAGCTTCGCCACTTCGCGCACCGCTACGGCGAGGCTGGTCATTATGGGGCCGTCACCGGCGGAAAAATCCGAGAAGGTGACGAGGTGCTTTCTCGGGACGATAAGGACATGGGTCGGCGCCAGCGGGCTTATGTCGCGAAAGGCCACGACGTTCTCATCTTGCCAGACGATCTTGGAGGGTATTTCACCTGCTATTATCTTGCAGAAAATGCACCCGCTCATCGTTTCCTCCTGTTGTCAGCCGCCACGGACCTCGGTTTTGGTGAAGAGAGAGAAGAATTTGTAGCCCTTGGCCTCGATGGCTTCCCTCGCCCCCTCTTCCCTGTCCACAAGGGCCATCAGCCCCACTACTTTGTACCCCTCCTCCTCTATCTTCTCCACGGCGGAAAGTCCCGAGCCGCCAGTGGTGACGACGTCTTCCACCACCACCACATTGCACCCTTCGGGAAGGTTGTTTTTCCCCTCGATCCAGCGGCGGGTGCCGTGGCCCTTGGGTTCTTTGCGCACTATGAAGGCGGGAAGGGGGGTTCCCTCAAGGGAGGAGACCAGGGCGATGGCGGTGGCAAGGGGGTCGGCCCCCAGGGTGGGGCCGCCGACGGCCTCGACAGGCCCGAAATTTTTCAAAAGGTCCAGAAATAGGCGGCCGCAAAGGTATGCGCCCCTTGGATGGAGGGAGGTCTGCTTGCCGTCCACATAGAAATCGCTCACCCTGCCCGAGGCGAGGGTGACGGTCTTTTGCTCGTAGGATTTTTCCCTTATGAGGGACAAAAGCTCGCTTCTTAGGGCTTTGAGGTCTTGCAAGGGGGCTCCTTTAAGAGAATAGACCCAGCTGCACCCCTTCGCTTCCCTCGGGGCGCACCGGATAGTTGCCGGTGAAGCAGGCTTCGCAGAATTTGTGGGCCTCGGCCCCCACCGCTCTTCGCAAACCCTCCACGCTCAGGTATTTCACCGAATCGGCGGTGAG
>SRXB01000561.1 GCA_009724975.1 bacterium
AGGCTTGAGCGCGCCCTGATCAATTTCATGCTCGACCTGCATACCCGCGAACACGGCTATACCGAGATGTTGCCGCCTTTCATGACCAATTCCAGGGCGATGAGGGGGACGGGGCAGCTGCCGAAGTTCGAAGAGGACCTTTTCAAGTTGCGCGGCACCGACTATTACCTCGTGCCGACCGCCGAGGTCCCCGTAACCAACTATTACATGGACGACGTGCTGGACGAGGCGGAGCTGACGGTCAAATTCGCCGCCTACACCCCTTGTTTCCGCGCCGAGGCGGGGGCGGCCGGGCGCGACACTCGCGGAATGATACGCCAGCACCAGTTCGACAAGGTGGAGCTGGTCAAATTCGCCCATCCCGAAAAGTCGTACGAGGAGCTTGAAAGCCTCACCCTCAACGCCGAGGAGGTTTTAAGGCGGCTTGGCTTGCCGTACCGCACCATAGCCCTTTGCACCGGCGACCTTGGCTTCTCCTCGGCCAAGACCTACGACATAGAGGTGTGGCTGCCGAGCCAGAACGCCTACCGCGAGATATCCTCCTGCTCCAACTTCGAGGATTTCCAGGCAAGGCGCGCCAACATCCGCTACCGCCCCAAAGGGCAAAGCTCCACCGAGCTGGTCCACACCCTCAACGGCTCGGGGCTTGCCGTGGGCCGCACCCTGGTAGCGGTTCTGGAAAACTACCAGCAGGAGGACGGCAGCGTTGTCGTGCCGGAGGTTTTGCGCCCCTTCATGGGGACCGATATAATCAGATAAAGAAAAAAGCGGATGGGTGGCCGAGCGGTTTAAGGCAGCGGTCTTGAAAACCGCCGTACCG
>SRXB01000236.1 GCA_009724975.1 bacterium
CCGACCTCGTTGGTGGAGCCGAAGCGGTTTTTCACCGCTCTCAAAATCCTGAAGGGATGTCCCTTGTCGCCCTCGAAATAAAGGACGGTGTCGACCATGTGCTCAAGGACCCTTGGCCCCGCGAGCGATCCATCCTTCGTCACGTGGCCGACCAAAAAGAGCGGCATGCCCCGCCCCTTGGCCCACCCGACGAGCTTGGCGCTGGCCTCGCGCACCTGGCTAACGGTGCCGGGGGCGCTGGTTATGCCCGCGCAGACGAGGGTCTGGACGCTGTCGATGACCGCAGCCGAGGGACGTTCTTTCTCAAGGACGGATATTATGCCGTCCACGTCGATTTCCGAGAGGACGAGAACCTCTTTAACCGCGCCGCCGAGCCTGTCGGCTCTCATGCGTATCTGGCGCGGCGATTCCTCGCCGGAAACGTATATGGTCTTGAGGCCGGTACCGCCAAGGCCCGTCAGCATCTGCAAAAGGAGGGTAGATTTGCCGATTCCCGGGTCGCCGCCCACGAGAACGGCGCTGCCCTCAACCACCCCGCCGCCCAGAACGCGGTCGAGCTCGCCAAGGGTGGAGGAGAAGCGAAGCTCGCTTCCGCCCTCTATCGCCGTAATGGGGACGGGGGAGCCGAACTGGCTCCTGGCGACCCAATGGTCGGCTGCGGGTGAGGCCGGGGCCTCCCTCACCTCCTCTATGGTCGACCAGCCGCCGCAATCTGGGCATCGGCCAAGCCATTTGGGGTGGCGCGAGCCACAGGCATTGCACTCGAAGTAGGTTTTTGCCTTGGATTTAGACATGGAGAGGATTTTACGGCTTTGAGTTTTTAAAGGCTAGGCCGACTATCCGTTCGCCGCAGGAGAGTATCATGCGCCCCTCCCCGAAGCAGCAATCGCCGCCCCCGATAGCTACGTAGCGCCCTTTTTCGTTGAATTCGCCCTCTATCCTCAAGATGGAGAGGCCAGCCTTTCGAAGGCCTTTTTTTAGCCCGTCGAAATCAACGCAAAGGGGGGCGAAAAACCAGATGTTGTCGCCGAAATCAGCCCTTTTGAGATCAAAGGAGTTTTCCACGAAGTCGTGGATAAGCTCGCAGGCGCTGTCGGTGTCGTCAACGCTGCCCCACATCTCCCCAATGACCTCCAGCTTTGAATCGAAGAGGCCCGCACCCTCTCCTGAGATCGGGACGGAAGCGAAGAGGGTGGGGTCGTTGAATACGGCGTCGAGAATCATTGACAGCGCGCCGTGGACCGCGGCGTAATCGGACATGCGCATGGTTCCGCTCAAGACGGCGGCGGCCAAAACGCCGGCGAGGTGGCCGAACTGGTCGGGCTCAAGCACCCCCTCGTCCCTGGCGCGGGTTAACGCGCTCCCCAGGGAGGCGAAATCATGCGGGCTTTGTTCTACCATAAAGCTATTCATCGGCAGCAAACATCAAATCCATGAGAAAATTAATTGGCGAACCTGCGCATGCGTATGCCCAGCAGTATGCCCGCCACTATATAGGTTGTGAGGACGGAGGAGCCCCCGTAGGAAAAAAGCGGCAGGGGAACGCCCACCACCGGCAACAGCCCCATCACCATGCCCATGTTTACGAAGACATGAAAAAATAAAATGGATGTCACGCCCACGGCCAGAAGCCTTCCGAAGCTGTCTCGCGCCTTGGCGGCGATATCCAGTCCCCATAGGACAAGGACCAGGAATAGGGCGATTACAAGAAGGGACCCGATGAATCCCCATTCCTCGGCCATGACGGCGAAGATGAAATCGGTGTGGCGCTCGGGCAAAAAACGAAGGTGTGACTGGGTCCCCTCAAGGTATCCCTTACCGAGAATCTGCCCCGAACCTATAGCTATCTTGGACTGTATGATGTGATAGCCGCTTCCCGCCGGATCAAGCTCCGGATTCAGGAAGACAAGTATCCTTTTTTTCTGGTATTCGCGAAGGAAAGACCAGAAAAGCGGCGCGGCGGCTCCCGCTATCGCCATGAGGGTGAAAATGGCCCTTTTCCTCACCCCCTGAAAGAGGGTCACGGAGCAGGCGACGGCGGCGACTAGAATCGCGGTGCCGAGGTCGGGCTGCAAGGCCGTAAGAACTACCGGCGCGCCCGCAAGGAGCGCGAAACCGCCGAGGTCTTTAAGGCCGTAGGGGGGCTTGACAGGCAGCTCCGCGAAATATTTAGCCACGGCCAGCGCCATCCCTATTTTCATGAATTCCGAGGGCTGTACCCTGAGTGGACCTATGGATAGCCACCTTTGGGCGCCCATGGAGATTTTCCCTAGGAAGAGAACGAGAAGGAGCAGGAAAAGAAGGGCTCCGTAGATTATGTAAGCGTTTTGCACCAGTTTCCGGTGGTCAACGGAAGCGGTGGCGAACATGGCGGCTATCCCGAAGAGAATCCACCTTATCTGCTTTGAGGCGAAGCTGGCGGTCTCTCCATCGCCGCCTCCATAGGAGGCGGACCATAGCACCGCCACCCCCAGCGCGGAGAGGAGGAGCAAGAGGGCCAAAAAGCCGTAGTCAATCTTGCGCGACGGGTTTTTCGGGTCCAACCGGTTTTCCCTCTATATTCTCTTGAGTGGCTTGATCTTCGCTCTTGTAGCCGGGCTCGCCCTCCTTGGGTTTGGGTTTACCAAGGTCGCGGAAGGCTTCCAGCACCTTTGCTGCCTTCGGGGCGGCCGCCGAGCCGCCGTGGCCGCCGTGGTCTATCACCACCGAAATCGCTATCTTCGGATCGTCGTAGGGAGCATAGCAGACGAAGAGGGCGTGGTCGCGGTATTTCCACTCGACATCAGTTCCGCCGTTGCCGCCTTCAAGCCCAATAACCTGAGCCGTCCCTGTCTTGCCCGCAATCTGGAAGCCCTGGACGCGGGCGCTTCTGGCGGTTCCGGCTCCCTCCACGACCCTTCTCATCCCTTCCCGCACCACGTAAAGCTCGGAGTCCGGAATCGGGAGTTTGCCCTTCTTCTCGGTTTCATAGGTTTTTATCTGGTTGCCGTTTCCGTCTTCGATTCTCTTGACCAGCCGGGGCTTTATCATTTCCGCCGAAGGGTTGGCTATTGTGGCCGCCATCACGGCCAGTTGCAGGGGGGTGGCGGTAAGATACCCCTGGCCTATGGCGTAGGATAGCGTTTCACCCGCGTACCACGGCTTTCCCTTAACCCTTTTTTTCCAGGCGCTCGAAGGGAGAAGCCCCCCTTTCTCCCCGATAAGTCCGATTCCCGTCTCTTCTCCAAACCCAAACATGCGGCCATAATCGTGAATTTTGTCGGCTCCGAGAAGAAGGCCCAGTTGGTAGAAAAAGACGTCGCAGGACTGCTCAAGGGCCGTGACCACGTTGACGGAGCCGTGGCCCTCGCGCTTCCAGCACCTAAAATCCCTACCGCCGAAATTTAATTTGCCGCCGCAGTAAAAGGTGGTGGAGGGGGTTATGGCCCCGTCAGCCAACCCGGCGGCGGCCGTTGAGACCTTGAAGGTGGAGCCCGGGGCGTATTGCCCCTGGACCGCCCTGTTCTGCAGTGGGTGCAAGGGATTTAGGGCAAGCTCCTGCCAATCCTTCACGCTTACCCCTGCGGCCATCTTGTTCGGGTCGAAGGTGGGGCGCGAGGCC
>SRXB01000237.1 GCA_009724975.1 bacterium
TCCGGCAGGCAGGCCGAGAGCCATTTTTCCTTGGTGTCGAAGCCGGTGTTGACCCCTATGCGCGCCGCCAGCTCGCTCATCACCTGAAAATCGGTCTTAACCCCCTCCGGCGGCGGGACTATCTTTTTGCTCATGGAGATTTCGTCCCACATGGAGGAGCCGCAAAGGTCTTCCTCCTCGGGCCAGAGGGCTATGGGGAGCACTATGGTGGCGGCGCGGGCGGTGTCGCTCCAGAAGGCGTCGCAGACCACGGTGGTTGGGACGGCGCGCAGCGCTTCGCGCACGGCCTTGGAGTCGGGGCACTGGTTTACGGGGTTCATGGCGACCACGAAGAGCATTTCTGGGGCTAGCCGCTTCAAATCGGCCGCGAGGTTGGGCAGGCTTAGCGGCTCGGGCGGATTTTGTTCGCGGCCAGAGGGTTTTTTGAGGTGGCGCGAGGAGGAGATGTTGTAATAAAAGCCTCCTCCCGATTTGCCGAGGGTATCGGCCAAAAAGCAAAGGGCGTGTATCGCCCGCACGTTTTGCCCGCCGTGGAGGTTTCTTTGCAGTCCCCACGCCGCGAGGGTGGCGGTTTTTTGCGAGGCGGCGTAGAAATCGGCTATTTTGCGGGCCTCGGCGTAGGTGTTGCCGGAGGCAAAGAGGAGCTCCTCGATTTTGAGGGCGCGGATGAAGTTCAAAAACTCTCCGCCGTTTCTGGCTTTTCGCCACGGGGTTATTTGGGGGTTTCTTTCCAGCAGGATTTTTGAGGCGGCCAGGGCGAGGAACCTGTCGCAACCCGGGCGGGTCAAAATCACCTCGCTCACGGTGTTCTGGATGGATTTTTTGTCCACCGCCACCGCCAGCGCGGGTATGCCGCGCTTTACGGCGCGCTCTACCCTTGCGGCGAGATGGAGCGAGGAGGCGGGGCTTTTCCCCCAGATGACTATTCCCCTGGCGTTATCTATTTCGGAGGGCATGTTCATGGAAAGCGCGCCCGCGTCGGCGGTTATCGCTTCGATTCCGGCGCTGTCGCACAGGGAGCCGGAGGTGGTGCGGGCCCCTATCTTCTCGAAGAGGTAGGTGGCGAAGGCTTTGGAAGCCCCCATTGAGGCGTAGCCGCGTATGAGCGCGACCGAGGAGGGGTTTTGGATTATGGCGCGGCTTAGTTTGGCCGCGATTTCGTCGAGGGCGTCCTCCCAGCTAACGGGGTGGAAGTGGCCGCCGCGCAGAATCCAGGGCTCGCGGATGCGGTGGGGGGAGTCCAGGCGTGGGAGAAACCCGCGCGTCTTGGGGCAGATGAACCCCATCGTCGGCCCGTGGGTGGGATGCGCGCCGAGGGTTATTACCCCGTCGGCGCGTTGCGCCACCAATATGCAGCTGTCGGAGCAGTCCCTTGGGCACCTTGTTGCTAGAGCCATCCGCCACTCCGCTCTTTTAAGGTTTTAAGCCTTGGTCAGGCGAGCTTTTTCGCGGCCTTGACCACCTCTTCGACCGTAACCCCGTAGTTTTGGGCGATTACGTTGCCCGGGGCGCTTGCGCCGAAGGTGTTTATGCCCACTATCTTGCCGCGAAGCCCCACGTAGCGCTCCCAGCCGAAGGGGCTGGCGGCCTCAACCGCGACGCGGGCCTTTACGGCGGGTGGGAGGACTTCGTTCCGGTATTTTTTCGGCTGGGCCTCGAAAAGGTCCCACGAGGCGAGGTTGACGACCCTGACGGCTGTCCCGTCCGCCTCTAGTTTTTCCGCCGCTTCTAGGGCGAGGGCGATTTCTGAGCCTGAGCTTATCAATATCACCTTTGGAGCGCCGCCCTTGGCCTCCTTGAGGATATAGCCGCCCTTCAGGATTCCTTCCGCCGCGCCGAATTTGGCTCGGTCGAGGGTTGGCAGGTTCTGGCGCGAGAGGACGAGGATGGTGGGCTTTTCCTTGCTCTCGATGGCCGCCTTCCAAGCCAGCACCGTCTCGTTTGCGTCGGCGGGGCGGATTATCGAGAGGCCCGGCATGGCGCGAAGGCTTGCAAGGTGCTCCACCGGCTGGTGGGTGGGTCCGTCCTCGCCCAGGTGGATTGAATCGTGGGTCATGACGTGGACTACTGGAATCTTCATAAGCGCCGATAGCCTTATGGCGGGGCGCATGTAGTCGGTGAAGACGAAGAAGGTGGCGGTGTAGGGGCGGAGCATGCCGTGGTTGGCTATGCCGTTGGCGATCGCCCCCATGGCGTGTTCGCGTACGCCGAAGCGTATGTTGCGGCCATCGGGGGTGTTTTTGGTGTAGTCGCGGTCTTTTTTGAGGTAGGTGTTGTTCGAGGGGGAAAGGTCGGCGGAGCCGCCTATTATCTCGGGCAGCACCCCCGCGATGGCATTCAGCGCCGCGCCGCCCGCAACGCGGGTGGCAACGCCTTTGTTGTCGGCGGGGTAGGAGGGGAGGGCCTTTTCCCAACCCTCGGGGAGGTCGCCTTTAGCAAGGCGCTCGAACTCCGCGGCCTCGGCTGGGTAGCTCTTTTTGTATTCGGCGAAGAGGGCGCGCCAGCGCTTTCTCGCACCCGCGCCTTTTCCGGCGGCCTTCTTGAAGGGGTCGTAGCTCTCGGCGGGGACGTGGAAAAGCTCGTGGGGCTCCCAGCAGAGGTTTTCCTTGGCTCCCTTGGCCTCTTCGGGGCCGAGCGGAGAGCCGTGGGCCTCGGAGGAGCCCTGCTTGGTGGGGCAGCCAAAGCCTATCTCGGTGCGCACCCGTATAAGCGTCGGCTTTTGCGTCTCGGCCTTCGCGGCGGTTATCGCTTTTTGGATGGCGTCGACATCGTTGCCGTCGGCGACCGAAAGAACCTGCCAGCCGTACGCCTCGAACCGCCCTGTCACGTCTTCGGTGAAGGCGAGGTCGGTGGAGCCGTCGATGGTGATTTTGTTGTCGTCGTAAAGGACCACGAGCTTGCCAAGGCCCAGGTGGCCAGCCAGCGAGGCGGCCTCGGAGGCCACGCCTTCCATGAGGCAGCCGTCGCCCGCAAGCGCGTAGGTGAAATGGTTTACCACTTCAAAGCCCGGGCGGTTGAAGCGCGCCGCGAGGTGGCTTTCGGCAATCGCCATGCCCACAGCAGCGCCTATGCCCGCGCCGAGGGGGCCTGTGGTGGTCTCTACCCCGGGCGTGTGGCCGAATTCCGGGTGGCCGGGGGTCTTGGAGCCCCACTGGCGGAAATTCTTTATGTCGTCGAGGGTGACGTCATAGCCGGAAAGGTGCAAAAGAGAGTAAAGAAGCATCGATCCGTGTCCGGCGGAGAGGACGAAACGGTCGCGGTCGGGCCACTGGGGGGCTTTTGGGTCGAACTTCAAAAAGCGGGTCCAGAGGGCGTAGGCCATGGGGGCCGCGCCCATGGGCATGCCGGGGTGTCCGCTCTTTGATTTCTCAATCGCGTCCACGGCCAGAAAACGGATGGTGTTTACGGCTTTTTGCACGGGCATCTTTAAAATCTCTCTTTATTGAAAGCGGTTAGCGGGATTTTTGAATCTTTTTGCGGTATTTGACGATTGCGTCCAGCACCCTGTCGGCGACGCGCTCCTTTTCCATCAGCGGCACGTTTATGGAGTGGCCTTCGCCGTCGATTATGCGCACCGCGTTGACGTCCACGTT
>SRXB01000238.1 GCA_009724975.1 bacterium
GTAGGTTGGGTGGAGCGAAGCGATACCCAACGGTTTGAAATATTATGGGGGTGGGCTTTGGCCCACCCTTTTCACGTTTGCGGGGCTTGGCGCGCCCCGCGCTTATTTCGTCATTCCCGCGAAAGCGGGAATCCAGGTCTATTCTTGTTGCGCTACGCGCTTTTATTATTGAAGGGGCTGTCCGCCCCTTCACCCGGCCCCACTTCTTTTGAAAGAAGTGGGCAAGAAACCGGCCCTGCAACAAAGCTCTCGCCTTTCGGCTCGACCGCTCGCTCCGGCTTGGGCGTGGCGGGCATTCGTTTCACTCAACCCGCCGCCGCCCTTACCGCGCTCCGCTCACTGCTTCGTTGAAAGGGCCGTTTAGGGGTTACGACGTTAGGCTCGCTTCGCTCGTAGCTCGCGCTTCGCGCTCGAAGGTAGAAATTTTACCTTCGAGCAAATCAAAAGATTTGCGAGCTTGGAGCGCAAGCGACCCCGCGTCGTTTCTTTGGCCCCATTCAACCGAAGAAGCGAGCGGCATCTGGTAATCTTTCAAGGCTGTTCGCTGTCTGAGCAAAACGAGCGAAGGTAATACAGTGAGTTTTGCGAGTTCGAACCCGTTTCCTTTTAGCGAGCGTTTTTTGAGCGAAGCGAAAAAATCGTGGTTGAGGGGCCGCGCGTTTTGGCTACTTTTCCGCGATGAAAAGTAGCGCGCCATCGAAATGGCGAAATAATCCCTATTTCCACGAGGAAAGGTAGCAAATAAAAAAATCCATCAATGCACCAAAAACCACACGAAAGCTCGCGTTCCGCTCGTGGCTCGCAAATCTTTTGATTTGCTCGAATGTAGTTTGACGTCAATTTTTACAGCAAAAAGGAGTAGGCGGCCCAGAGTGCGAGGCCGCCTGCGAAGACGGCGCCCACTTCCAGTTTGAAATAGCGCACCGCCACGAAGGAGAGGGCGGCCATCACCGCCAGCGCGGGCGAGGTGAGGGCTGCCTTGCCCATCTGGAAGACCATCAGGGCCAAAAGGCCGACGAAAGAGGCCATCACGCCGAGTAGCGCGCCTTTCACCGGCTCAAGGTGCTTTACCTTGGCGAAGACTTCGGTGAAGGCCATCGTCATGACGAAAGAGGGCGAGAAAATCGCGAAGGTGGCGAGCGCCGCGCCGAAAACCCCCGCCAGTTTGTAGCCTATGAAGGCGGCGGTGATGAGGAAGGGGCCGGGTGTAATCTGCCCCATCGCTATTCCGTCGGCGAATTGGCTTGGGGTGAGCCATTTGTTTGTCTCCACCACGTCTACCGAGATGAGGGGAAGTATCGTCGAGCCGTTGCCGAAGGCCACCGAGCCGATTTTGAAAAAGCTAAGCCCCATCGCTCCGGCAACGGTGCCGGAAAGCCAGCACAAGACCGTCGCCGCAACTACAATGGTCCCCACCGCCGCTATCCCCAGCCACCTTTTTAACCCCGCCGGTTCCACTTCGCCGCCGCCGTGTTCTTTTCCTTCTGGCGGGCGCAGGAAAAGCGCGCCGAGAGCGAGCGAAGCCAGAACTATCGCCACGGAGTTAATCCTGTAAAGGAGTGCGGCGAAGGAGAGGGCCGCTATCGCCCCCTGTTTGAGCGAGCGCAGGTTCTGCTTGCCGAGGTCGGCGGTGAACTGCACCAAAAGGCCCACCACCAGCGCCTCAAGGCCCAGGAAGAGGGTTGGGACCCAGCTTATGTCGCCGAACTCGAAATAGAGCCACGACAAAAAGAGCATGAGAAGGAAGGAGGGAACCACGAAAAAGGTGCAGGCCGCTATCGCCCCCGGAACCCCGCGCAGTTTGTACCCCACGTAGGCCACAAGGTCTATCCCGATGGGACCCGGGTAGAGCTGGACGAGGGAGAGGCCGTCGGAAAGCTCCTTGTCGGTCAGCCATTCGCGCTTTCGGGCGGCTTTCTTTATCTGCCCTATCATCACCGGCCCGCCGAAAGCGGTCGCGCCCACCCGAAGGTAGGCGGCGGCTATGGATGAAAGCGGCACTTTTTGCGGAGTCATTAAAAATCCCCTGAAAACCTTTTTCCCGAAGAACCTTAAGATGCCAAAGCGCCAAGAATGTTACGAAATGTCGGGGCTGTAAACAAAAAAGGGCCGCCCCGAAAGGAGCGGCCCGGTTTTCGGCAAAAACCAGGTCAGATCACCATGTCGGCGGGCGGCGCGAAGACGCGGGTTGCAAGCTCCTGGTCAAGGACCAAAAGCCCCCTGCCGTCGCCCTCCACCATCTTGCACTTGCGAAGAAGGAGGCCAAAATTGGCCTCTTCTTCCACCTGCTCGGTGATGAACCACTGGAGCATTATCTCGGCGGCGTGGTTGCCGTCCTCCTTGGCGATTTTCATGAGGTTGTTTATGGAGGCGGTGACCACCTTCTCGTGGGAGAGGCCGTAGGAGATCGCGTCAAGCGGAGAGGTGAAGTCGCTCTTGGGCTCGTCGATTTTCAAAATCCGCACCCTGTCGCCGACGCTCGCCACGAAGCGGAAAAACCGCTCTCCGTGGACCAGCTCCTCCTGCGCCTGCACCTTCATCCAGTTGGCGAACCCCAAAAGGTCCTCCGACTGGAAATACGCCTCCATCGACTTGTAGATACCGGCAGAAAACCATTCCTTGGCTATCTGCTCGTTCATCGCCTGCAAAAGTCTCGCGCTCAGCATCTTCTTACTCCGTAAAAAAGTGGATGATGGTTAAAAGATACCGGCTTTCACGCCAAGCTCAAGAGCTAGGCCGAAAGTTTGGCCGCCGCCTCGAAAACGCGGTCAACGTTGGCCAATCTGGCGACAACCTTCTCTTTTCCGATGAGTTTTAGCGCCTCGAACATCGAGGGCCCCGCCAGCTGTCCAGTAACGGCGGTGCGCACCCCGTTTATCAGCACCCCAGGCTTTACTCCCAGCTCCTCGCACATCTTGCGCATCAATTCTTCGCTCTCGTGGGTCTCGAAACCCTCCATGGCGGCGATGCGGCGCGAAAGCTCGGGCAAAAGCTCCCTGAGCTGGGGGAATTTCACTATGTTGCGCTCAAGGGCGCGGTCCTCTAGGTCGAATTCGTCCGAGAAATAAGCCCTTCCGGCTTCGGCGAAATCGTTGAGGGTGTGAAAGCGCTCGCGTATGAGGTTGACTGTCTCAAGATACCAGCCGCGTTCCTCACCCTCGTAGGCCGCGTCCCAAAGGCCCGCGTTTTCAAGCACCGGCTTTATCAGCGACCCGACCTCCTCGATGGGGAGGGTTTTTATGTAGTGGGCGTTGACGGAGAGGGCTTTGGGGTCGGTGAAAAACTTCGGGTCGCCCAGCGAGAGGTTGAAGACGGAGTTGGATTTGTTGATGCGTTCGAGCGAAAAGGCCGCTATCAGCTCCTCGCGGCTGAAAATCTCGCGGTCGTCGCCCGAAGACCAGCCCAGCATAGCCAGAAAGTTGCATAGCGCCCAGGGGAGGAACCCCTTTTCCTTGTAAAAGTGGATGGCAACCGCCTCGCCGTGTTTTCTCTTGGAGATTTTCGCCTTCTGCGAGTCCAGCGTGAGGGGAAGGTGCGCGAAGGTGGGTATTTTGGCCCCCAGCGCCGTGTAGATGAGCACCTGGCGG
>SRXB01000239.1 GCA_009724975.1 bacterium
GTCCCCCCCCTCGGTCTGGCGCATGCGCTTGATGAATTCAAAAGCGCCCTTTCGGGGCAAAAGGGTATCGGCGAAGACCAAATCGGGGCCGGACTCGACGAAAGCCTTGTAGGCGCTCTCGTCATCCTTTACGACAAGGACCTCGTAATCGAATGAGACCAGGACCTCTTCCAAGGTCTTTGCGGAAAGCTGGTCAACGTCCGCGACAAGTGCTCTGGGTTTCATCAACCATCCGTCGCCTGCGTGAATCATATCCGAACTTGGGTAGGAAAACAGTTTAGCGGCAAGAGCCCTTTCGGGCAAGAGACAAGGCTATTTACCGCGCCGCCAGCACCTCTTGGGACTCTTTTCTCTCCACTGCGCCCCCCTGCCGCCGCCACCCATGGAAATACCCCACGCCAAATGCGCTGGACCCGATATTTCACAACATCTCGAAATTACTGGCTAAAAAATTTCACTTTTTTAATCGGGTGAACCCACTCGCCACCTAGACTCTGTAAAAAACGTCCCCAAACAACACTGCGGCGGGCAAAAGCCCCCCCAACCGCTTTGCGCCAAGCCCCCCGAACGGCTTTGGGCGAAAGGAGAGAAAAGTGTCCGAGGAAAGAGTCGCAGGCAACGAAATCCAAAAAGAACCGGCCAGGGAAGAACAGGCCGCCGGCCAGCCCTCCCCCACGGTAACCCAAGCCGCCGGAGAAGGGGTCAACTTCGTCACGGGATCGCTCTCCATGAGCCTTCAGGAGGCGATAGCCGCCCTCGAAGGTCTAAAGGGGGCCGAGCCGCTCGCGGGCCTTTTGACGGAGCTCGTCCACACCCTGATTCTCCAGCAACTTCTTTTGAGCGAGCACCTCTTCATCAACGACCTTCTGGGCCTGCACCCCGACGCGCTTTCACTGCGCGCCGACAGCGCCTTCAAAGAATGGACGCTCAAACAGCCTCCGCTGATCCAGGCGTGCCTCATCCACTCGCAAAACCCTGAAGACGCCGCCTGGGCGATATCCCTTTACAAAGAAGAGCGGCTAAGGGCGCGCGGCGAGCTGGCCAAAAGGGAAGAGGCCGCCGCCAGGGAGGCGAAGCTAAAGACGCTGGCCTCGCCCACCCGGGCCCCGGGCGCGGCCCCGAGGGGCGGGCGCTTTACCCGCGAGGAGATAGCGCGCATGAGCGTTGCCGATTTCAAGAAAAACGAAGCCGAAATCAACGCGGCCCTCGCCGTCGGCGAGATAGCCTGACCGCAAAACCTTAAAAAAGGAGAACACTCAAGATGGCTTACGCGCAAACGATGACCAACTTCATCCCCGAAATCTGGTCAAAGCAGATTCTCAAGAACTGGGACGACTCCTTCGTCATGAGAAGGCTCGTCAACACCAACTACGAGGGAGAGATAAAGGCCTTCGGCGACACCGTGCACGTTCCCTACCTCGGCAACATCACGGTGGCCGATTACGACAACTCGGCGCAAAACCCCGTCTCCTACCAGGACGTCGACGACCTTACCGACACTCTCTCCATAAACCAGCGCAAATACTGGGCCTTCAAGGTCGAGGACGTGGAGCGGGCCCAGTCGGCTGTTGAAGTGCGGGAGAACTACACCCGCAGGGCCGCGATAGCGATGAAGGACGAGGTGGAGGAATGGCTTCTGGGCTCTACCTTCACCGAGCAGCTCGGCCAGATAATAAACTCGGTCGCCACCATCGCCGCGAGAGCCAACTCCACCGCCTACTCCCTCGGCGCGATAGTCAAACCCGCCACCGCCAACGGCTTCGTTTACAAATGCACCACGGCGGGAACCTCCGGCTCCTCCGTCCCGACCTTCCCCACGGCAATCGGCCAGACCGTTACCGATGGCACTGCGGTATGGACCAACTGCGGCTACGCGGGCGCGGGGGCCCTCACCGCCTCCAACCTCTACAAGACCCTCGTCGCGGCCAAAAAAGCCCTCCGCAAGGCCAACACCTGGATAGAGGGCGAAATGTGGGCGGTAATCCCCCCGGAAGTCGAGGAGCTTATCCTAACCTCCACCGAACTGACCCACGCCACCGACCGCGCCGACAAGCTCATCGAGCAGGGGCTCATGGGCAAGCTTGCGGGCTTTAAGATTTACTGCTCCAACAACGTCTCCGGCGCGGGAACAGCCGCCGATCCCTTCATGATCATGTGCGGTTCAAAAGAGACGATAACCTTCGCCGAGCAGATAACCGACACCGAAGCCCTCAGGCTGGAAAACGAGTTCGCCACCGGCGTCCGCGGCCTGATGGTCTACGGCGGCAAAATTTTCGACCGCAACAAGCTCTCCGGCGTCGTCATCCGCGCCGAACTGGGCTAACTCCAAGGGGGGAGGAGCTTTCCTCCTCTCCTCCCCCCTCTTTTTTCAAAGGAAGAGCGCCATGAAAGGCCAAATAGACGAAAACCTCCACCTCGGGGAACTCTCTCTTTCGGGCAAAGCCGAGATAACCGGCCCCTGCCGCCTGGCAAAGGTGGCGACCAACGGCTTTGCCCTCACGGTTTCCACTCCCGCCCACCACGGCATATCAATCGACGGCTCCAAAGACCCCGCCGACTGGGGGCCGAATGTGGTTTTCACCGTGCCTGTCTACGAGTCCAACGCCTCTTACTCCCTGCCGGTGCTTCAGAGAGACAAGGAGGCCCTCGCCCTGCGCGAGCGCATTTTAGTCTCCTCGGGCGGCGACGGCCTTGAGGCCTTCGAGTGGCTCGCGGCGCGCCTTGCGGCTTTCGAGGAGACCCGCGACGAGGTGAAGGGTGCGTGGATTGCCCAGTCAGAGTCCAGCGGCAACAAAATACACTTCGATTCCGCCATCGACGCCCTCCTTGCCGCCTACGAGCTTTCCGGCTGGCCCGCCCTCGCCGCCTTCATCCGCTCAAAACCCCTCGACGCCTGGAAAGGGCTCGAAGTGGAGACGGGGAGGGTCTTTTAATGGCGATGACGATAAAACACGTCTGCGTAAACGGCCCAAAGGGCCTTGGGGACGGCTCCAGCTTCGCCAACTGCTGGTCGCTCGCCAACGCCGCCGCCAGCGCTTCGTCCGGCAACCTGATCAAAATCCGCCACCACTCCCTGAACCACGACGGCACCCCCAGCGGCCTTTCCTCCTATGCCAGAAGCGCTTCGCTGACCTGCTCAAACAACGGCCTTGGCGGTTACCCGATAGTTTGGCAAGGGCTTAAAAGCGACGATACCGAATGTTTTGACGCCACGGGGGCTAGCGGCCCCGTCATCAACGGCGCTGGCATGGCCTCGGGCAACCTTTTCAACATAAGCGGCAATTTCCACGCCGCAATCGGCCTCTCTTTCCGAAACGCGCCGGGCCACGGCCTTTACGGCCACTCAAACTCCAACACCCATGTCGTTGCCTGCCATTTCAAGGCAAACGGCGGCGCGGGCGCGGCGCGGGTACACCTAGCCTTCGGGTGCAGGTCGGAAAACAACACTGGTTGCGGACTGGAAGGTTCGAGCACCAGCTCCTACACAAGAGCTTTTTTCAACGAGTGCATAAACAATGGCGGCGACCCGTCGGGGCTGAGCGGCTTTTACGACATCGCCTTCAACTACGTAACCTACTCCGCG
>SRXB01000024.1 GCA_009724975.1 bacterium
AGGTGGTGGACGAAAGCCTCGAAAATCACGCCGGTGTAGTAGTCCACGCCGCGTATCTCGCCAAGGTCGACGGTGATGTATTCGCCGAGGCCGTAGGCGTCGATGAAGGAGAGGACCTTTTCGAGGTTTTCAAGGGCGGCGAGGCTGTGTTGGCCGCTTGCGAGTGCTTTTGCGCGGGTTATGACCTCGGGCCCGCCGGTGAGGAGGGGCAATTCGGCCAGGAGTTTCTTCGTTTGGGAGGAAAGGGGGGCGTTTTCGAGGATTTTTCCCAGTTCCGAGAGGTCTTTGCGGGCGGTGGCGCGGGTTATGGCCGCTATAAGTTCGCCGTCGGCGCTCTCGTCGCGGAAGATTCCCTTGAAGAACTCGACCTGCCCCACGTCGATGCAAAAATCGTTGAGACCCGCGGTTTTAAGGCACTCGATGAGGAGCGCCACGCACTCGGCGTCGCCCTCGGGGTCGGAGAGGCCAATAAGTTCGCAACCCACTTGGTGCAGTTCGCGCTTCATGCCGCGCTGATCCGGCACGTGGCGGACCACCGTTCCGTCGTAGAGGAAGCGAAGGGGCAGGGCGGCGTCCTTGAAGCGGGTTGCCGCTATGCGAGCCACCTGCGGGGTGAAGTCGGTGCGGTAGCTGAGCGCCCTTCCGGTGGTGGGGTCGGCGAAGCGATAGTAGGAGAGTTCCTCGGCGCTTTCGGGAAGGGCGCGCGAGAAGACCTCGGCGTGCTCAATCGCGGGCGGGTAAAGGGGTGTGTAGCCCCAAAGATCCATGGCCCCAAGGAGGCAGCGGCGCAGCGTTATAAGGCGCTGCGCCGCGGATGGCAATATGTCCGCCAGACCCGCCGGAAGCTCCCTGTGGAGTCCCGACGGTCTGGCCGTCTTGGTTTTTTTCACGCTAGAGAATCGCCTTGTGGAGCGCCAGCACGTTAGGAAGCGCCGCCAGCTCTTTTAGGGTTTTGTCGTCTGGCTCGGAGTCGATGTTGACCACCGTTATCGCCCTGCCGCCAACGGAGGCGCGGCCGAACTGGAGCGCGCCGATGTTTAGCTTGTTGTTGCCGAGGGTGGTGCCGATGGCGCCCACGAGGCCCGGGCGGTCGTTGTTCCAGAGGACTAGGATATTGCCCTGGGGGATTGCCTCGACCGGAATGCCGTCTATCTCGACGACGCGGACCTGGTCCTTGCCGAAGACCGCTCCGGCGATGGTCTTTTTGCCGTCTTTGGTGTCGATGGTTAGGCGGATGAGCGAGGTGTAGTCCTCTCCCTTGGAGGAGACCGTCTCACGAACCGTTATTCCGCGCTCGCGGGCGGTGACGGGGGCGTTGACGAGGTTCACCCATTCGCCGACGGCGGGGGCAAGAAGGCCGGCCAGCGCCGAGGCGGTGAGAAGCTGGGTGCGCAGCGAGGCGGCCTTGCCGCTGTATTCTATGTCCAGGGCGCTCACCGACTCTATGCCAAGCTGGGCCTGCAATCTGCCGAGTTTTTCCGCCAGGTTGACGTAGGGGAGCATCTTTGAAAGCTCCTCGGGCGAGACGCTGGGGACGTTGACGGAGTTGGTGATGATGCCGCGAAGTAGGTAGTCGCTCACCTGGTCGGCTACCTGTATCGCCACGGCAGTCTGGGCTTCTTCGGTGGAGGCGCCCAGGTGCGGGGTGCAGATGAGGTTGGGGTGCATGATGAGGGGGGTGACGCCGGGTGGCTCCTGGGCGAAGACGTCGAGCGCCGCGCCGGCGACCTGCCCCGATTCGAGTGCGGCGAGGAGGTCGTCTTCGTTGACGATGCCGCCGCGGGCCGCGCAGACGATGTAGACGCCCTTTTTCATCTTGCCGATGGTTTCTTTGCAGATGAGGTTTAGGGTCTCCTTCATCTTGGGTACGTGTATGGTGATGATGTCGGCCTTTTTGTAGAGCGTTTCAAGGTCGACCTTCTCAACGCCAAGTTCGCTGGCGCGCTCGGGGGTGATGAAGGGGTCGTAGGCGACAACCTTCATCTTGAGGCCGAGGGCGCGGTCGGCGACGATGGAGCCTATGGCTCCGAGGCCGATGACGCCTAGGGTCTTGCCGCACATCTCGTGGCCTTCGAACTTCTTTTTCTCCCACTGCCCGGCCTTCATCGAGGCGGTGGCCTGGGGGATGAAGCGCACCATGCTCATCATTAGCGAGAGTGCGTGTTCGGCGGTGGTGGTGGTGTTTCCGCCCGGGGTGTTCATAACCACTATGCCCTTTTGGGTGGCGGCGGGGACATCCACGTTGTCGACGCCTATTCCGGCGCGGCCAACTACCTTAAGGTTGGTCGCGGCGGCTATTATCTCCGCCGTGACCTTGGTGGCCGAGCGTATGATGAGGCCGTCGTATTCGCCGATGATGGCTTTTAGCTCGTCGGGCTTGAGCCCTGTCTTTACGTCGACTTTGAGCCCTTCCTGGGCGCTGAGGATGTCGAGCCCTTCCTTTGAAAGGCTGTCGCTTACAAGTACCTTTTTCATTTACGCGCCCTCCCTGAGGATTTCCATCGCCTTGGCGACTCCTGCGCCCATCTGCATCTTGTGGCCCGCGTCTACGAGGGCCATTTCAAGGGCGCTTATCGCGGTTATAACGTCGAAGGTGCCCACGTAGCCAAGGTGCGCTATGCGCACTATCTTGCCCTTGGCCTGGTCCTGGCCGCCAGCGACCGTGACCGCGTAGCTTTCGCGCAGAATCTTTTTGACTTTGCCGCCGTCGACACCCTCGGGGATGTTCACGGCCGTGCAGGCGTCGGAGGGGCTCTCCGGAGCGTAGAGGGTGAGGCCCATCGCCTTTACCGCCTCGCGGGTGGCCTTGGCGAAGCGGGCCGAACGCTTGTGGACGTTTGAAAGGCCCTCTTCGCGTATCATCGCGAGGACGTTTTTGAGGCCGACGATGAGGGAGACGGCGGGGGTCCAGGCGGTCTGTCCCTCAAGCTGTTTTTTGGCCTCGGAGGCGAGGTTGAAGTAGAACTTGGGTATGTTGGCGCTGGCCATGAACCCTTCGGCCTTGGCGCTCCAGGCGATGAAGCCAAGACCGGGCGGGAGCATGAGGGCCTTTTGGCTGCCGGTCACGACAATGTCCACGCCCCACTCGTCCATCGGCAGGTCGAAGACGCCGGTGGCGGTGATGGCGTCGGCGATGCAGATTACGTCGGGGCGCTTGCCGGTGATGGCGGCTATTTCCTTGACGGGGTGGCGGACCGCCGTGGAGGTTTCGCTGGCCTGGAAGTAGACGGCGCGAATCTCGGGGTCGGCGTCGAGGGCCGCCTCGATTGCCTTGGGATCGACGGCCTTGCCCCAGTCAACGGTTATCTCCACGGGCTTGACGCCGTAGGCTTTCATTATCTTGCCCCAGCGCTCGCCGAATTTACCGCCGTTGACGAAGAGTGCTTTGTCGCCTGTGCGCAAAAAGTTGGTTACCGCGGCCTCCATCGCGCCGGTGCCGGAGGAGGCGAGTATGATGACTTCGCGCTCGGTCTGGAAAAGGTACTTAAGGCCCGCCCTACACTCGTCGAAGATCGGCTTGAACTCCGGTTCGCGGTGGTGGATTATCGGCAGGGCCATATCTAGCAGCGCCGAGGGCGGTACTGGGGTTGGGCCGGGGGCCAAAAGGACGTTCTTTTTCAAGGGACTCCCTCCGAAAGGAAAATTTTTGCCGCTGGCGATAGGCCAACAGCGTTTTTTACTCTAGTTTGGCTAAAAGTGTAAATTGTCACAAGGCTCAAACGGTCACAAAGTATAGTCACATCGAAGTTTTTTCGTCAAGCGGGCAAGACCCCCAAAATACCGTTTGCAATTACTTTTTTTTAAGTGTTTTCAGTCGCTTTGGGCTTGCGGGGCCTTTTGGGGGCCGCCGCCTTTTTGGGTTTTTCCGCTACCTCTTCCTGTTGAGGGGAGGGGCTCTTTTCCGTCGCGGTTTCAAGGGTTTTCGCAACGCGGGGCTTTCTGGCCCTCGGAGCGAGTTTTTTCTCTCCCTCGCTTTTCGACGCCGCTTTTTTGGCTGTTTTCGTCTTTTCCTTCGGCGGTTCGGAGGTTTTTGCCTCTGGTTTGACCGGCGTGGGCTCTAGCGCTGGCGCTGGCTTGGGGATCGGGGCTGCCTGAGGCCTGCTTTGGGCCGAAGCTGGAGTTTGGACTGAAGCTGCTGGCAGGGGAGGCAGGACCCCCTCCTCCCTCAGCTTCTTTCTCTGGCGGCGAAGGCGTCTTTTCGCGGAGGCGGAGAGTTTTTGCCCCCCGTTTTCTGGCTGGCCCTGCGTCGGCTTTGGTTCTTGCGGCTGAGGCGCCGCCATCGCGGGCTGGGTCGGCTGGGACGGCTGGGGCGAAGGTTGGTTTTGCGGCTGGCCCTCGCCGTTTTTCCTAGAGCGACGCCTGCGCCTTCTCGATCTTTTCTTTTGCCCTTCGCCCTCCGCAGCTGCCGATTGCTCGCTTTCTTTTTGCGCTTCGGTGGTGGCGGGTTCGGATTTTTGCGGCTCCACTGGCTTTTGTTCGGCCAGCGTGGCGGGCGTTTGCTGGGGGGCGGACTCGCGGTCGACGCCCTCCTGCCCGTGGTGCCCCTTTTTCCTGCGTCTTCTGCCGCGGGAGGATTTGGCTCCGCCTTCCGGCGCGCCCTCCTGGGTCCGGCTCTGCTCCTCTTTTTTGGGAGAGGCTTGCGCTACAGCTTTTTCCAGCGTTTTCTCCGGCTCCTCGCCCTGTATGGCGAGGTAGGAGGCGGCAAGGTCTTGCTCCTCGGCGGCCGCGCCGCTTTTTAGCTGGTTTTCCGCCTTCAGGGATGCGCCCTCGGCGTTGAGCCTCCTGGCGTCGTAGCCCTGCGGCAGGTTCGACTCCGTCCGCACGCGGTCCTCAAGGGCGAACTCGCAATAGTACTGGTTCGGCAGAAGGTCGGGTTCGGCGAAGATGTTTATCGGCGGGCCGAAGCGGTTTTCAAGGTCGGTTATGGCGCTTCTCTTGCGGTTCACCAAAAAGGCGGCTGTGTCCAGCGGCACCCCCACGCTCACCGCCTTCACATCCTTTGCGCGGGCGAGGACCGAGTGGATTACGCGAAGGACCGAGAGCGCGAAGGCGTCGGTCGAGCGCAGTTTGCCGGTTCCGCCGCAAAGGGGGCAGGGGTTGGCGAGGCGAAGGCCGCTCACCGATTTGAGGCGCTGGCGGCTAAGCTCAAGAATGCCGAACTTGGATATCACACCCACGTCTATGCGGGCCTTGTCGCGCTTAACCGCCTTCAAAAACTCTTTTTTGAGCTTGGTGCGGTTGGAGGCGCTTCTCATGTCGATGAAGTCGATTACAACAAGGCCGCCCAGATCGCGCAGGCGAAGTTGCCGCGCCGCCTCCACCGCCGCTTCGAGGTTGGTGATGAGGGCGGTCTTCTCAATATCCTCCACGCCGCCCGGGCCGCCGCCGGAGTTGACGTCGATGGAGACGAGCGCCTCGGTGCGCTGAATAACTATCGAGCCGCCCGAGGGAAGCCTTACCTTGTCCTCGTAGATAGAGGCTATCTGGCTTTCGAGGTTGTGCTTTGAAAAGAGGGGGGCCTTCCCCTCGTAAAGGCGAACGCGCCCCGCCATCCACGGCATTATCGTCTTGCAAAAGGAGCTGACCCGCTCGAAGACGGGGGGGTGATCGACCAGAATCTCTGCGATGTCTGGGGTGAAATAATCGCGTATGGTGCGGATTACGATATCGCTTTCTCGGTAGAGCATAGAGGGGCCTTTTGAGCTTTCGTAAAGCTCGCTCACCCTCTTCCAGACGCGCAGCATGAAGGCCACGTCGCGCTGTATCTCCTCCTTGTTCTGCTCTCCCGCCGCGGTGCGCACTATGTAGCCCATATCCTCGGGCATCTCGGTTTCGTCTATCGTCTTTTTGAGGGAATCGCGGATTTTGTTGTCGAGAATCTGCTTTGAGACGCCGCGCTTTGAAATCTGCGGCATCAGGACCAGATAGCGCCCGGGAATGGAGATATAGGTGGTCAGGGCCGCGCCTTTGTCGCCTATCTCGCCCTTTTTCACCTGCACCATCACCTCCTGGCCGCGCAGGAGGTTTTCGGGCCGCTTCTCGCCCCCCTTGTAGTAATCCGAGGTTATCTCGCTGAAAGCGAGAAAGCCGTTTTTCTCCCGCCCGAAATCGACGAAGGCGGCGTCGAGGCCCGGGACCACCCGCTCGACCTTGCCCTTGTAGATATTTCCCTCGATGGTGGCCTCGGACGAATTCTCGACCGATATTTCCTCAAGGAGGCCGTCGTCGAGAATGGCTATTCTCGATTCCTCGGCGTTCCTTGCGTTAACGTACATTTGCCTTTGCATGAAATTTCCTGGTTGCTCCTGAAATTATGTGGCTCGCCCCCGAATCGGAGGCCTTTAGCAAAGCACTTATACCACAGCGCGCCTTGTGGTAGAAGAAAAGGTGTGAACCTATGGAAGAGAGGGTCCTTGGAACGCATTTCGCAAAATAGTCCAGCCTCGGCGCTAGACATGCCGGGCGTCTCTAGGGTCAGGGATGCTCTTTCGGGCCTTGGCGCTAAAAAAGCCCACCTGGTTGGGGGAATAACGCGCGACGCCGCCCTGGGGAAGATCCGCCTTCGCCCCGACATCGACCTCGCGCTGCCACAAACCAGCCTCGCCCTTGCCCGCGCCCTTGCAAAAGCCCTTGGGGGCTCGGCCTTCGCCCTCGACGAGGGGGAGGGAGCCTACCGCGTGGCTTGGGAAGGCGGGGAGATAGACTTGGTGCGGTGGCGCGCCCCGACCCTCGAAGGCGACCTTCGAGGACGCGATTTCACCCTCAACTCCATCGCAGTCGATTTGTTTTCCGGCGAAATCTTCGACCCTCTGGAGGGCCAAAAGGCCCTTCTGGCGGGAATTTTAATCCCCTCTTCGCCCGAGTCCATGGGGCAGGACCCGCTTCGCGCCCTTCGCGCACTTCGCTTCGCCTCGCAACTCGGATTCTCCCTCTCGGAGGAAACCCGAAGGCAGATGAAGGAGGTTGCGCCGAAGCTGAAGCCGGACGCGGGGGCGGTTTCCATGGAGCGCATACGCGACGAGCTCTTCAAGACGCTGGGCGGCGATAATTTTGGCGCGGCGCTTAGGCTTGGCTTCGGCGAGGGGCTTCTATTCGCCGTTTTTCCCTTCATGGAAGAGTGGAGGGGGCTCGATCAGGGCGATTACCACGAGTTCGACCTCCTGGAACACTCCCTTCGCGCCGCCATCCACGCGGGGGAGGTTAGCGCCGCCCTTTCGGCAGAGATTCCCTGGCTTTTGGAGCACCTTGAAGAGGAGCACGAACAGAATATAAGCAGGGGGGCGCTCCTTCGCTTCGCCGCGCTCTTTCACGACATCGCAAAGCCCGCCACCAGAAGGGTCGAGGCGGGCGGCAGGGTGCGCTTCATAACCCACGACACTCTTGGCGGCAAGGTCATCCAGAAAATGCTCTCGGGGCTGAAGGTGGGAAGAAAAGCCTCGCGCGCGGCGGGAAATCTGGTCGCGGGCCACATGCGCCTTTACGGCCTTGCGGCCCAAAAGGTCCCGACGGCGCGTTCACGCGTCAAATACATAAGGGATTTGGGGTGCGAGACTCCGGAGGCGGTGATTTTATCGCTGGCCGACGAAACCGCTACCGGCAAGGGGGCGGCGGCGCTTGAGGGTTTGCGCGATTGCGGCATTGGAATTCTTGAGCGGTGGCGCAAGATGAGGGAAGCGGGCGACGAGCCCGGGCCGCTTTTGATGGGGCGCGACCTTGTGGAGGTTTTCGGTTTGCCTGAAGGACCCGCCATCGGCGCGGTTTTGAAGAAAATCGCAAAGGCCGAAAGCGAGGGGGAGATCTCCAGCAGGAAGGAGGCCCTTGGCCTCGCGGCGAAAATATTGGGGAAAAAACAGGGGGCTTTCAGGTGATTTTTTTACGCCAAAAGAGCGCGGGCCTCGAATGTTGGTATAGAATTGAACTACACTTGAAAGGGAAAAAACCTTTCCCGCTAAAAGGAGGTGCGTCGTGGCCGACAAAGAGCTGAACATGGAGATGGAAAACCTGAAGGCCGAGCTGGCGAAGGTGCGGGCCGACCTCGCGGGGCTGACCGCCGCGCTCAAGGGTGTGGGCGCCGCCGAGGCCGCAAACGTCAAGGCCGGAGCCGCCGAAACTTTCGCCCACCTGAAGGACGAGTTCAGGCACGCGATGGAAGAGGCGAAGGAAAAGGGCAAAAAGTCGGTGGAGGCGGTTGAACACCAGGTGGCGGAGCACCCCTTCATCGCCATAGCCGCCGCTTTCGGCCTTGGCTTCATCGTCGCCAAACTTCTCGACAACAGGAAATAGCCCCTGAAGGCATTGGCCGATTTCGTCATAGCGGTCTGCGAGCTTCTGGAGGCGGAAGGGGTTCTCCTTCGCCGCAAAATCCACCAGCTCGCCCTTTCGCTGGCCCTCGTCGCGCTGGGCGCGCTGGCGGCGGCGGCTGGCCTCGGCTTTTTGCTGAGGGCCCTTTACCTCTACCTCGAAATAGCTCTGGGGCCGCCCCTTGCCGCCCTCCTGACGGGCGTTTCTTTTATAGTTCTCGCCGGAGTCTTGCTGTGGACCGCAAAGAGAAAGATACGCTGACGGTCGCCGAGGCGAAGGAGAGGGTGCGCGAGGCCGCAAGAAGGCTCTCGCTGGCGGAATGGGTGCGCGAAAACCCAGCCGATGCCCTGGCGACCTCTTTCGTCGCCGGTTTTTCAGCCGGAAAGGGGAAGAACGGGGGCGATTCGGAAAAACTCCTCCTCGCCCTCGCCAATCTTCTTAAATAAGAATCAGATTTTCCTGAAAACGCTCAGGTAAAGGTGCGGGCCCAGGTCGAAATAGCCCGCCTCGCCGAAGCCAGCCCCCCGCGCCAGCGCCGCGCACTCCTCGGGCGAGAGGCGGATTTTCAGGGGCGGCCCGGGTTTTGAGTCGCGCTTCTCGAACTCCACCACCGCCAGCTTCCCGCCTTTTTTGAGTATCCTCGCCGCCTCGGCAAGGGCTTTTTTGGCCTGGCCGCGCTCCTGAAGGTCATGCAGGACCGTCCCCATGAGCGCCAGATCGTAAAAGCCTTCCTCAAGGGTCGATAAATCCTTCAGATCCGCCCTAAATCCCCTAACTTTTCCGAAACCGCCAGCCGCCGCCCCCTCGGCGAGGGTTTTCAGCCCCTCTTCCCAGAGGTCCACGCCGTGGACAAGGGTATCTGGGCCGGTTTTGGAGGCTATGAAGAGGGCGTAATTGCCCGAGCCGCAGCCGAGGTCGGCGATTTTGTCGCTCTCCCTCGCGCCGAGGGCGGCCAGTAGTTCGCCCGCGTCCACGAGGTCGAAGCTGGATTTACCCGCCTCGTGCGGCGTCTCACCCTGGGGGTGGTGGCCGTGGCTCTTGCACCCGCAGGAGTGTCCGCCCCCCGAGCCGTGGGAATGGGAACCGTGGCCGCACCCGTGGCTAGCCCCTTGGCGGTGTCCGCCGTGGCCGCAGCCGCAGCTTTTGCCTTCGGGCCAGAGCGAAAGTTTTCCAGCCGTAAAGAGGGTTGCGTTTTCGCCCACGCTTCCCCCTTTCGCCTCGTAAACGGCGATATTGGCCGCCGCAAGGCCGCGCAAGGCTCCGCCGCCTATCGCCGAGACGACTACCGCGCCCACCCCCTTTGCTTCAAGTGCAGAAAGGGCGGCGTGATGGCCGGGTTCGCGTGAAATTTCCCCCACTATCTCTCCTGTTGCGGAATCAACCAGCAAAAATAGTGGCGCGGAGCCGAAATGGCCGAAAACCATCGTCTTTAGTCCGTCGTTTCTCTGGGCTGGAAAGCATATTTTCATCTCGGTCCTCTGCCGTCGGCTCTTTTGGTTTTGCGTAAAAATTTACCCTGCTTCGCTCAAGTGGTTCCCCCGTCTTTTGATGATTTATTTTCCCCGAGGTTTCAAATCGACTATAATTCGCGCTGCCGCCGCGCTTTTTTTGGCTTTTAGCGGCCCCGAAAAATCTTTTTAGCGGGCAAGCGCCTTTAAAAAGCGCAAGGCGGCAGGGCCGACAACGCGGTATTATCTTTTTAGCGTCAACCTTTCAGCGAAAAGAGATGGGGATGAGGAGCGAAAAGGGTTTCAGCCTTATCGAGATATTGCTCGTGGTGGCGATTTTGGGCGTGCTTTCGGCCATAGCGGTGCCTAAGTACCTCGATTACGTCGCCTCGGCCAAGCGTAACGCCACAATAACCAACTTCAACACCGCCGCCAAGGTGATAAAGGGTTCTTTCGGCGCCCTTCGGGGCGGGAAAAAGACCCTGGGGGAATATATCGCCGAGGCCAACAAGGCGGGCGGCCACAATCCCTACTTCCCCGAGGAGCCCGCCTTTCGCGAGGGAGCCGCCGAGAAGGAGGGCGAGGTGGGTATCGAGCTTATTCTCTCCGAGGGCGGCGGGCCGGGCTCCAATAAGCTGGTCATTACCGCAAGGTATCTTAAGACCGATCCCGCCACGGGTGAAACCGGCCCCTTCACCGACACCAACGAGATAAAATTCTAGCCGGGTTCTAGCCGCAAATGAAAAAGGACGCCTTTGGGCGTCCTTTTTTTGTTTTGGATGGTTTTTTAGCGGACCAGCTTTTTGTATTTCATGCGGTGGGGCTGGTCGGCCTCCACGCCGAGGCGGCGCTTGCGGTCGGCCTCGTAGTCCTGGTAGTTGCCCTCGAACCAGACCGCCGAGGAATCGCCCTCGAAAGCTAGGATGTGGGTGGCTATCCTGTCGAGGAACCAGCGGTCGTGGGAGACGACCACCGCGCAGCCGGCGAATTCCAGCAGGGCCTCTTCGAGGGAGCGCAGGGTGTCCACGTCGAGGTCGTTCGTCGGTTCGTCGAGCATTATGAGGTTGCCGCCGCTTTTTAGGAGCTTTGCTAGGTGCACGCGGTTTCTCTCGCCGCCCGAGAGCTGGCCCACGAGCTTTTGCTGGTCGGCACCCTTGAAGTTGAAGGCGCCGACGTAGGCGCGGGAGGGGATTTTGCGCTTGCCCAGCTCAATGAAGTCGGCCTCGTTCGTTATCTCCTGCCAGATGTTCTTGGCCGAGTCCAGAGCGTCGCGCGCCTGGTCGACGTAGGCCAGCTTTACGGTTTCGCCTATCTTGAGCTCGCCGGTGTCGGGGGTTTCCTGACCGGCTATCATGCGAAGGAGGGTCGATTTGCCCGCGCCGTTGGGGCCGATGATGCCGACGATGCCGCCCGGGGGGAGGCGGAAGTTGAGGTTTTCGAAGATGACCCTGTCGCCGTAGACCTTGGTGAGGTTTTTGGCTTCTACTACGTTTTCGCCGAGCCTCGGGCCAGGGGGTATGACTATCGCTCCGGCTTCCGCCTTCTGGGTGTTGTCCTCCATCAGGAGTTTTTCGTATTCGTTTATGCGGGCCTTGCCCTTGGCGTGGCGCGCGCGGGGGGCCATGTTGATCCACTCAAGTTCGCGCTCAAGGGTCTTTTGCTTGGCGGTGGCCTGTTTCTCTTCCAGCTTGAGGCGCTTTTCCTTCTGGTCGAGCCAGGAGGAGTAGTTGCCTTCCCACGGTATGCCCTCGCCGCGGTCAAGCTCCAGAATCCACCCCGCGACGTTGTCGAGGAAGTAGCGGTCGTGGGTGACGGCGACTACGGTTCCGGCGTATTCGGCCAAAAAGCGCTCAAGCCAGGCTATGGATTCGGCGTCGAGGTGGTTGGTTGGCTCGTCCAGAAGTAGCATGTCCGGGTGGGTGAGGAGGAGCCTGCAAAGGGCGACGCGGCGCTTTTCGCCGCCGGAGAGGGGGGCCACCGGCGCGTCGGGCGGGGGTAGGCGCAGGGCGTCCATCGCTATGTCGAGCTTGCGGTCGAGGTCCCAGGCCCCGGCGGCGTCGATGGCGTCCTGCAACTGGCCCTGGCGGGCGAGGAGCTTGTCCATCGCGTCGTCGCTCATCGGCTCGGCGAACTTCATGCTTATCTCTTCGAATTCGGCCAAAAGCGCCTTGGTCTTGGCCACTCCCTCAAGGACGCATTCGTAGACGGTCTTTTGGGGGTCGAGCTGGGGCTCCTGAGGCAGGTAGCCGACGGAAAGGCCCTCGGCTGGCCACGCCTCGCCGATGAAATCCTGGTCGATTCCCGCCATTATCTTCAAAAGCGAGGATTTGCCCGAGCCGTTGAGCCCCAGGACGCCTATTTTGGCCCCGGGCAGGAAGGAGAGCCATATATCTTTCAGAACCTGGCGCTTTGGCGGATAGACCTTGCCGAGCCCCTTCATGACGTAAACGTATTGGTATTGCTTGCTCATTTTCTTCTCCGAAGTTTATTGGGGAGCCGGAAGATACAACGAAAAAGCGCCTTCGGGCAATCGGGAATTTATTGCCCCCGCGGGATTTGTGAAAAGGTCGCGGCGACCTCGTACATTTCGATGTATCCGGCCCTTCGCCTTGCCTTCACCTCTATGCGCGCGTCACCCCAAAAGGCCGTGAAGGAGGCCAAAGCGCCCTCTCCCCTGATCCACCTGCCGGTAAGCTCCTCTTTCCAGCTTTGGAGGTTGGAGGTCATGAGCAGGCAAAAGGAATTCGCCTCCTCGATTTTGGCGAAGGGGCGTGAGAGGTATTCTATCGCTACCAGCTTTTTGTTTTTGTAGATGAAAAGCTCCCTCTCCGCCGCAAGGTTGCCGACCTGGGGAATCTGTATCTGCGGCCCGTACATTACCTCTATGCCGGCCTCTTTTACAGGCTGCGGCGGATTGTGGTCGGCCATCCAGCGCTGGGGCTTGTCGCCGAATTTCATTCCCTTGAAGAGAAATTTCTCCTCGGTGGCCAGGGGCGCTCTTTCGGGTGGTGGCTGGGTGGCGTTTTGCGGCGCGGCGCTAACCACTATTGCCGCAATTGTTCTGGCCGTTTTGGTCAATTTCACCTCCATGCGCCAAAGGCGCGGTTCACATCGATATTATATCAGCCGCCGTCCGTTAGCTAACGCATTGAAGCAATTTGAAATTTCCGAGCTATATTTATCCGGAAAGAAAGAGAGGTGAGACATGAGAAATTTATCGGTTCTACTCTTCGTTATCCTTCTTGCGGCCTGCTCCTCGGCCCCCACCGCGCAAAAGGTGGCGCCCCAAGCCGTTGCGGACGAAAAGCCCTATTTCGACGCATCCCTCGTGGAGGAGCTAATCGTGGGAAAATCCACGCAAAAAGATGTCCTTGTTGTGATGGGGCCTCCCTATCCCGACGACCCCGAGAAGGAAACCGGAAGATTGGTCTATATGTACACGCTCAAAAGGCAGGTCATCTTCACCTTCGACGGGGTTGTGCTGAAGTCGAAGGAATGGACGGACATTTACGGAATTCACATGGGCAAGTAGTTTTTTTATCAGCAAGCAAGGAGCGCGGGCC
>SRXB01000562.1 GCA_009724975.1 bacterium
TCGAGGACGACATTCCCGTTCTCATCGCCGACAAGGCCGAGCCGCTGAAGAAATAGGGGAAAGATGCCACGCGAGATAACCGCGGTAATCATCACCCTAAACGAGGAGCGCAACGTAAAAGAGGTTGTGGCTTCGGCCTTTCGCGTTTGCGACGAGGTTCTGGTGGTAGATTCCTGCTCCGCCGACAAGACCGTGGACCTTGCGCGGGAAGCGGGGGCGAAAGTCATCGTGCAGCCCTATCTTGGCGACGGCCCCCAGAAGAATTTCGGCGTTCCCCAGGCGAAAAACGACTGGATACTCTCCATCGACGCCGACGAGCGGCTGGACGAGAACGCGGTGGCGGCGCTAAGCGCCCTGGATTTCTCCGGCGGGTCCTTCGACGGCTACTCGGTGCGCCGCAAAACCTTCGTGGGCGACCGCTTCATAAAAATCTGGTATCCCGACCGCGTCACCCGCCTCTACAACCGCAAAAAAATGGCCTACCAAGACTCGATAGGCCACGCGGCGGTGGTGGGCGGCAGGGTGAAAGACCTCGACTGCGACCTTCTGCACTACTCCTACCGCAATTACAGCGACCTTGTGCGCCGCATCGACAAGTTTGCCGCGCGCGGGGCGGTCCAGCTTGCGCAAAAGGGCGCGAAAGTGGGGGTTTTATCGCCAATCTCCCATGGCCTGGGGCGCTTTTTCAAGCAATACCTCCTTCGCGGGGGGATAAAAGAGGGGTTCGACGGCCTCACCATCTCCATAATCTCCGGTTTCGGCGCCTACATGAAATACGCGATGGCGCTTGAGGCCCAGCGCGAGCG
>SRXB01000240.1 GCA_009724975.1 bacterium
GAGGACTCGCTGAAGAAGGCGGCGCTTTGGGACGAGGTGAAAGACCGTTTGCGCGAATCCGCGCTGGACCTTTCGGGCGGCCAGCAGCAGCGTCTTTGCATCGCCAGGGCTCTGGCGGTGGAACCGGAAGTCTTGCTGATGGACGAACCCGCAAGTGCGCTGGACCCCATCTCCACCGCACGCCTCGAAGACCTCATAGAGGAACTCAAGGAGCGTTACACCATAGTCATAGTCACCCACAACATGCAGCAGGCGGCGCGCATTTCCCAAAATACCGCCTTCTTTTACATGGGGAAATTAATAGAATACGATCGCACCGAGAAGATTTTCACCAACCCCTCCCGCGAGCGCACCGAGGCTTATGTCACCGGGCGCTTCGGTTGAGAAACGGACAAAAAAGTATGGATAGGCACACCAGCAAGACCTACGAACACGACCTTGAAAAACTGCGCGAGAAAATCCTGCGCATGGGCGGCCTTTGCGAAGAGGCGATAGCAGATTCGATGCGCGCCCTTGTGGAGCGCGACGCAAACCTTGCCAGAGAGGTTATCGCCCGCGACCATATAATTAACAGGCTTGAGGTCGAGATAGACGAGCAGTGCATCGAGCTTCTGGCGCTTCGTCAACCTGCGGCCGGGGATTTGCGCCTAATAACCACGGGCCTAAAAATATCGACCGACCTTGAGCGCATCGGCGATCTCTCCGTGAATCTTTGCGAAAGAACGTTGGAACTGCTCGAAGTCCCGCCGCTGAAACCCCTCATCGACCTTCCGCGCATGTCAAAGAAAGCGATGGGGATGGTTCACGACAGTTTGGACGCCTATGTGCGGCGCGATGCGGAACTTGCGATGCAGGTTTGCGCCAGGGACGATGAGGTCGATGAACTGAACGACCAGGTGTTCAGGGAACTTCTCACCTACATGATGGAAGACAACGCCAGCATCTCAAGGGCGCTCGGCCTTTCCATGGTGGGGAGGTACCTTGAGAGGATCGCCGACCACGCCACCAACATCTCGCAAATGGTGATATATCTGGTAAAGGGAAAGGACATAAGACATACTTTTCACCAGCCGCCAGCCACCGTTTCCGATGGAGATGGCTAAATGCCGAAAATTCTTGTCGTCGATGACGAAGAGGACATACTCGACCTGCTGGATTACAACCTCTCAGTTTCCGGTTTTTCGGTGGAGAGGGCATTGCTTGGCAGGATTGCCCTCGCCAAGTCGGAGGAAAATACCCCCGACCTCGTAATCCTTGACGAGATGTTACCCGACCTTCGTGGTTTCGAGGTGCTGCGCGCCCTGCGTTCCCGCCCGAAGACTCAATCCGTTCCCGTAATAATGCTAACTGCCCGTGCCGCCGAGGCGGACAAGCTTATCGGCTTTGAACTTGGCGCGGACGATTTCGTGACAAAGCCTTTTAGTCCCGGAGAACTTCTGGCCAGGGTGAGGGCGGTGCTTAAGCGCTCGCGTGGCGAGGGTTCCAAAAAGCCGCTTCTGAGGTTTGGCGAACTATCCATAGATACCCAAGCCCACCGAGCCTTTCTGGGCGAAAAAGAGCTCTCGCTAACCCCTCAGGAATTTCGTCTCCTATCGTTTCTTGCCTCGAATCCCGACAGGGTTTACAGCCGCGAGCAACTAGTGGCCAAGGCTTGGGACCAAGATGTTTTCGTCGATCCCCGGACTGTCGATGTCCACGTAAGAAGACTGCGGGCTCAGATAGAAAGCGACCCTGCCGAGCCTAAATGGATCGAGACGGTAAGGGGAGCGGGTTACAGATTCAATCCTCTGGCCTCGAAGGATTAATAAGATGCCCCGCAGTTTCTTTTCCAAGGTTTTTCTACAAAGCGTTCTCGTTCTTTTGGCGCTGACCACTGCGGGCGGCCTTGCTCTGGACCGCTTTTTATCCCAAAGCGAGATTGAGAGGCTCGGCGATCAGGTGGAGCGCTTCGCGCTTATGCTTAAGGAGGACGAAAGTCGTCTAAACGATGGCGCGATATTGCAAGAGCATGTGAAAAGGCTTGGTGAATCCACAAAAGTGCGCTTCACCGTCGTCGCTCGCGACGGCAGGGTTTTGGCCGATTCTCTTTTAGACCCTGCGAAAATGGAAAACCACTCGACACACCCGGAAGTGGCAGAAGCACTCGCTGGGCGCGAAGGGCGAAACCTGCGGCTGAGCGCTTCGCTTGGAGTGGAAATGCTCTATGTTGCCCTGCCCGGCGATACTGTGGTTCGCGCCGCCGTATCTGTTTCAGAGGTCAGGGCGGCGATTGGAGAACTCCGCAAAAGAATGGCGCTGGCGGCCATCCCAGCCATACTGATAGCCCTTGGTCTTGCCTATCTTCTCGCAAAATCCCTTAACAAAAGAGTCGAAAGGATGATCCGCTTTACCTCGGCGCTTGAGAAAGGCGATTTTAGCCAAAATATTAGGGCCGAAGGGGATGACGAGCTCTCCGACATGGAGCGTGGCCTTTTCGCCCTGCGCGACGAGATACAAAAAAAGGTTGAGGCCCTAAGAATCGACAAGGAGGCCCTGGCCGGTCTTGTGGAGGGGTTGCCTCACGCCTTAATGGTTTTCGACAAGGATAAGAACCTTACGCTCGCCAACTCTCCGGCTCGCGCTCTTCTTCGCATCGGAGAGGAGAAAGGCGGGATATTAAGCGCAGCGGAAACGATAAGAAACCCTAGGGTATTGCAGTCAATTGAAGCAGTTGCAAAGGGAGAGCCTTCGCCGGAGCCGTTTCGCCTTGTGTGGGCCGAGCCCTCCATAATGCTTGAAGTTGCGGTTCATTCGCTGGTTGGGCAAAGTGGAGGTGCCGATATCCTTGTGGTCTTGCGCGACGTATCAAAAGAGTTTCATCTGGAAAAGGTCCGCAGCGATTTCATGGTAAACCTCTCACACGAACTGCGAACACCGCTGACCGCCATACGCGGCTCGGCGGAAACTCTTGTTGATGCTGTGCCCGCGGATCCTCTCGTCACCCAAAAGTTCCTCGAAACCATAAGGCGCAATGCACTACGGCTTGAGGCTCTTTTGGGCGACGTATCTGACCTTGCAAGGGCGGAAGGAACTTTGGACCCTGTAAAAAAGGTCGTTTTCGACGGCAGGGATCCCGCCTGCCATGTTCACGACCTCTTTTTGGCCGAAGCCAGCAAATCCGGCATCAATTTTGAGCTTAAATTGCCTGAAGAAGCAGTTTTGCTGGAATCGGACGCTGAAAAGGTCGAACAAGTGCTGATAAATCTGGTCCAGAACGCCCTTCGCTACACCCCTGGCGGAGGCAGGGTCACTATAACATTGTCGAAAACAAACCATGGCGCCGAATACGAAGTATCCGACACTGGAATAGGGATACCTGCCGAAGCGTTGCCGCGAATAACCGAACGTTTCTATCGGGTCGATCCCGGTCGCTCACGCGCAATGGGTGGAACCGGCCTCGGTCTTGCAATAGTCAAGCACATCTGCGAGAGTCTCGGCATTAAGCTTGAAATTGCCAGCGAGCCAGGCAAGGGGACGCAGGTTAAGGTGATACTTTAGAGTTTAAAACTAGCTGAATTTAGGG
>SRXB01000241.1 GCA_009724975.1 bacterium
ATTGAGCATGTTTGAGCGAATCGAGCCAAGGAAGCTTAGCGAAGATGAGCGAGTTCTCAATCTCCTCCTTCAAGGGAGCGATTTTTCGACAGAAAATGGGCTCGCAGGGGCGTGTTTGGCGCTGCCTTTCCACGAGGAAAGGTGGCAAAACGAAAAAAGAGATATTTTCCGGAAAATAATGTGAATGATTTATCTTTGCGGGGCTTGGCGCGCCCCGCGCTTCAATCTTATGTGCGTCTACGACGCTTTTACCTTTGAAGGGGCTGGCCGCCCCTTCACCCGGCCCCACTTCTTTTAAAAGAAGTGGGCAAGAAACCGGCCCTGCAAAAAAGCTCTCACTTCGTTCGACCGCTCGCTCCGGCTATGGCTTCAGGGGGCACCCGCTCGATTCTCTCGCTAAGACCCCCACGCGCCATAACGCCTACGCTCACTGCTTTGTTGAAAGGGCCGCTTGGGTTTACGGACGTAGGGCTCGCGTTCCGCTCGAAGGTAAATTTCGCCCATTAAAAAAGGCGGGGTGTTTGCCCCGCCTTTTTGCTAGACGTTGAAGCGTATGTTGAGAATATCGCCGTCCTTGACGACGTATTCCTTCCCCTCCAGCCTCAAAACGCCCTTCTCGCGGCAGTGGGCGTAGGAACCTTCGCGCACGTAGTCGTCGTAGCTTACCACCTCGGCGCGAATGAAGCCCTTTTCGAGGTCGGAATGGATGACGCCGGCGGCCTGCGGGGCTTTCGCGCCGCGCCTTACCGTCCACGCCCGGCACTCGTCCTCGCCCATCGTGAAAAAGCTGAGAAGGCCAAGAAGCGCGTAAGAGGTGCGGATTATTCGGTCGGTGGCCGATTCGGTTATGCCGAGGTCTGCGAGGAATGCCTTGGCGTCCTCCTCGGAGAGTTCGCCTATCTCTTGCTCTACTGTGGCGCAGAGGTGTGTGACGGCGACGTTGGGGGAGTTGAAGCGGTCCGCGAGGTTAGCGACCTTCTTTTCAGCCTCGGCCAGCTCATCTTCGCCGACGTTTAGCGCTATCACCATCGGTTTCAGGGTCAAAAACTGGTAGCCCTTGATGATTTTTCGCTCGTCTTCGTTAAGCTCCACGTCGCGCAGGGGCTTTTCCTCGTCGAGGAAGGTCTTGAGCTTTTCGATAAGTTCCTTTTCGCGCAAAACCTCGTCGGGGACCTTGCCCTTCATCTGCTTTTGGATGCGCTCAAGGCGCGACTCGATGATGATGAGGTCGGAAAGAAGGAGCTCGCCCGCCAGCATCTCTATGTCGCGGACGGGGTTTACCGTCTCCTCGGGGTGGGGGACCGCGTCGCTTTTGAAATCGCGCACCACCAGTATGAGGGCGTCGGTGTTTTTGAGGTTGGTCATAACGTCGGAGGAGAGGCCGCCGTCGCCGCTCTTCTCGCCCGCGACATCGACGTAGCGGATGGTGGTGTAGGTGGTCTTTTTTGGCGACCACATCTGGGAAAGCTTGTCCAGCCGCAGGTCCGGCACGCGGCTCATCCCCACGTTGGCCTTTTTCTTGGCCGAGGAGAAACCCGTCTCCGCGTGGGAGCTGGTGAGCAGGTTGAAAAGGGTGGTCTTGCCCGAAAGGGGCAGGCCGAAGATTCCTATTTCCATTATTTTGGCTCCTTGAATTTCAGACAGGCGAAAAGTACCGTCTTTTGCCCTTTAAGGCAAGGGTTCTCGCACGGGCGGCCTTGCCGCGACACCTCATATTTGCTATCTTTGCCGTTCCCCGGGAAGACGCCGGATTCACTGGCAAGCAGGCCCTTGCGCCGTTCCTTCCTTTTGCCCCCGGAGAGTTGTCCGCCCTTGAGAAATATCCGCCTTACGCTCGAATACGAGGGAACAGCCTATGTCGGCTGGCAGACGCAGCCCAACGGCGTCTCGATACAGTCTACCCTTGAGGCGGCGATAGGCAAAATGACGGGCGAGAAGATAAAGTTAACCGCCTCGGGCCGCACAGACGCGGGGGTGCACGCCCTGGCCCAGCCCGCCAATTTCAAGACCGAGAGCTCAATCCCGCTTAAGGGGTTCGTCCACGGCCTGAACTCCCTCATTCCGGACGACATCTGCGTAAAGCGCGCCGACCTCATGCCCGAAAGTTTCGACAGCCGCCGCAGCGCCCTTCGCAAAACCTACCTCTATCGCATTTTGAACGCCCCCGTTAACTCGGCCCTCCAGAGGCGCTTTTGCTGGCACGTGAGCAAGGAGCTTGATGCCGAAGCCATGGCCGAGGCCGGAAGAGAGCTTGTGGGGGTGCACGATTTCGAAGCTTTCAGAAGCGTGGGCTGCGAGGCGGAGCACGCGGTGAGGGAAATTTATTCCCTTGTAGTCCGGCGCGAGGGGGATTTCGTCGAAATAGAGGTGACGGGAAGCGGCTTTCTGCGCCACATGGTCCGCGTGATAACCGGAACGCTCGCCGAGGCGGGGCAGGGAAGGCTTACCGCCCTCGGCCTCAGGGGAATAATCACGGCCAAAGAACGCGTTCGGGCTGGGATGACCGCTCCGGCGCAGGGACTTTTCCTGAAAGAAGTATTTTACGACATGGAACCGCTGGAGCTCTATCCTTGAGCATGCCATCGCCCCTTCCGGCAATCGAGAGGGCGCGGCGAAGGCTATTGCTCCTTGGCCTCGGGGAGGCGTTTTGCTGGTTTTTGACCATCGTCCCCCTTTTCCCCGCCCTCACTTTGCCCTTCGTCTCCTTCATGGGCGCTTTTCGGGGGGCGGCCCTCTACACGGTAGTGGTATTGGGGCTTCTTTTCGGCGTTT
This sequence comes from bacterium, assembly GCA_009724975.1. Taxonomy (GTDB): domain Bacteria; phylum Desulfobacterota; class Deferrisomatia; order Deferrisomatales; family BM512; genus SCTA01. The sequence goes on from SRXB01000241.1 coordinate 2,773, forward strand.
TGGCCGCCTTTATCCGGCAAAAAAAGCTCTCACCGCTTAAAACCCCCGTCCAGGCGGCGGAAATTCTGGCGGGGGGCGACCTTCGGCTAAAAGAGCTTCTGATTACCGGCGCCGATATCTCGGGCTGGGGCGAAAACGGCGCGGTGAAGCGCGGCGTAAGCGCCGAGCTTTCCTCGCTTCAGGTCAAAAACGCCGCCGAGGCTTTGGAATCCGTGGATATCTCCAGGGCGGTTCCCGCAACGGGCGCGGTCAGGTCATTTTTCTTCGCCGTCCTCGTCAATCTCTCACTTTCTCTGCTTTTCCTTTTCGGCCCGCCCATCTACCGCGAAGGGGCATTGTTGGCCGCCGGAGCCGAGCCAAACCCGCCGCTGACCATCGGAAACCTTGAGCTTATCATAACCCCGCCCGCCTACACCGGTCTTCCCGAGGCGAAAGAGAGCGGGGTCGCGGGTGAGGTGAGCGGCTACCCGGGGTCGAAGGCCACTATTTCGGGGAGGCTCTCTTACGGTGTGGACGAGGGGCTCTGGGAGGGGCCGGAGGGCGAGGAGATTGCGCTTTTTGTCAGCGGCGACCGCTTCAGCGTCTCGTGGGTCTTGTCCAGGGGCGGCGTTTACGGCCTCTCCTTCAAAAAGGGAGGACTCGCCGCGCCGACAGCCTTCACGGAGAAGACCATAACCCTCAAAATCGACGAAAAGCCCCGCGTGGAACTTTTATTCCCCGAAAAAGACCTTGAGGTAGCTGGTACGGCGGAAGTGGCGGTGGAATTTACCGCCGAGGACGATTTTAG
>SRXB01000563.1 GCA_009724975.1 bacterium
ATCCGCATAGTCGGGGCCTCCCTCGCCTTTTACCATTTCGCCGGAGTTTTCGGGGCGGCGGTCCCCCCTCTCCTGGCCGCCGTATTCAGGTTCCGCAAGGAAAAGGGGCTTGAGAAAAACCCCCTTTAGGAAAGCCACTCCTTCGTGAGAGGAGGCGAAGTCCTATATTCACAAAAAAAGGGAGCATGCGGTTTCCCGTCATAACGATGGCCCAGTTCCACGCGGAGGTGAGGTAGCGGTCGGACTGGCGGGCTGCAAAAGCGGTTCGCAAGGGGATTTGCGCTTTTAAAATGAGCGGCTATTCTTTCTCTTGTGGAAAGGAGGCTTGCCCATGATTTTGAAGGCGAAAGTTTTTTTTGTGGCGCTTTTGCTTGCGTCGGCGGGGCTTTGCGCGACGATAGCGGAAGGGGAGACTCGCGTTGTTTCTGGAATTTTGTCGAAAGTTGACGCAAAAACCGGAACGGTGGTGGTCGAGTGCCCCACCGCAAAAGGCTACCTGACCGTGGGAGCGGTTGTGCCACCCGGAATGAAAGCCCTTTGCGACGGCAAGGAAGTGGAGCTGTCCACTTTGCGTAAAGGCTCGAAAGCCGTCATCCGCTATAAGAGGCAGGAGGACAGGCTTATAGTGCTGGGCCTTGAGATTTCGCCCGAATAAGCGGTCAGCCGCCCACCGGCAAGCGAAAAACCTCGTCCACCTGCGCTGGTGAATCCACGCTTATCCCCAAATCCTTCAATATCCCGTCGCGGATGTCGTAAATCCACCCGTGCACCACCAGCTCGTGTCCGCGAGCCCACGCCTCCTGC
>SRXB01000564.1 GCA_009724975.1 bacterium
GGTTTGAGAAAATGTTTACAAGGGATTCGGCCTCTTTTTCGGCGTCAAATAATGGCAGGGGGGCGTCCCCGTAGCGAGCTTCGGGGGCATTGCCGAGCCAGGCGATGTGGAAATCCCGACCCAGCCAGCCCGCGCCAGGAGGGCGGCTTGACGGCAATCTAGGGACGGTATGATTTTCCGGCGTCGACTTACGGGCCTTTAGCGATAACTTTATTCCGCAATAAATATCGCCGCCACCCCTTTAGTCGGCGGGTCATTTTTTCGAGGAGACCGAGGCATGAGGAATTCATTCAGATTTTTCATTATCGCCATCGCGCTTGTCTCAGCCATTGCCTGCGGTGGCGGTGGCTCGCCCGCCGCGAACACCTATTATCTTGACGCCGACGGAGACACTTACGGCAGCGCCGCCAACACCACCACGGCTGCCAGCGCCCCGACCGGCTACGTAACCAACGACGACGACTGCGACGACGCCAATGCGACGATAAACCCCTCGGCCACCGAAATCTACGACTCGGTCGACAACGACTGCGACGGCTCCACCGACGAGGGTTTTTTCACCTTCTACAAAGACGGCGATCTGGACGGCTATGGCGATGCGGCGAACACAACGGTCGCGGCCAGCGCGCCTTCTGGAGCGAGATCACAATCGCCGACCAGGGCTGCATAACCGTGGATACGGCACAGGTATGCGGCCCCTGCTACGTCGACCGGCTAGAAATAGTGGAGGAGAGCACCGCCGAGGTGCTGGGATCTTGCAACTTCAGCGGCGGCGACCTCGCCACCACCGGCGTCCTCCCGCC
>SRXB01000025.1 GCA_009724975.1 bacterium
CACGACGTGGCCAGGGTGCGAAACACGGTAAAGGAGGAAACCTCCGAGCCCACTGCCAACCGCCACCTCTGCTGCCTCGCCCGTTGCCTATCGCTTGCTCACCAGTGGGGCTTTATAGATGTCAACCCCGCCAAAGGCGTCGAGCGCTACCGCGAGGTGCCCAGCCGTGAGAAATACCCGACCCCCGACCAGACACGGCGCCTCGACGAGGCCCTCGCCGCAATGAAAGGTAAGGAGATCACGGTAATCGCGGGCTGCATCCGTTCGCTGATCTGGACGGGCTGCAGGCGCGGCGAGATGGCAGGGCTCAAGTGGGACGATGTCAGCCTCGGCGGCGAAGCGCCGAGTGCCTACCTCAGGAGGACCAAGAGCGGGAAATCTAGGGTTCTGCCCCTCAATTCCATGGCCGCTTCGGTTCTTCGCGGGATGGAGGCGCACAGGCGCGCCGACAATCCCCACGTCTTCCCCAGCCAGTCCAGCGCGTGCGGTCACGTGATGGACCTGCGGGTGGTATGGAAACGGGCGAAGGCGGCAGTCGGGCTCCCCGAAGACCTACACCTCCACGACCTGCGGCACTCATTCGCCTCGGCGCTGGTGTCGTCGGGTACAAGCCTCTACACGGTGCAGAAACTCCTCGGTCACGCGGCGCCGACCATGACCCAGCGTTACGCGCACCTCGCCGATGGCGCCCTTCGGGAGGCCAGCGAGGCCGCCGTAGCCAGGGCCGCGCAGGGCGGCAGGTAGACATAGGCAACGGGTAATCTACCCCATAGACAAGAAAGCCCCTACCCATAGACGGGTAGGGGCCTTAATCATCTTTAGTCCAGGTTTGTCAGGGCACCAACTCTTCTACTTCCTTGACCATATCCGACGGCGCGACGCCGAGGGCCCTGGATAGTTTGAAGACCGTCCCCAGCGTCGGCGTCTTGACGCCCCGCTCAAGCTGGCTGACGTAAGTCGGGTGGAACCCGCACTCGAACGCCAATTTCTCCTGGCTTAGCCCCGCGTCCCTGCGAGCCTTAGCCAGCACACTTCCGAATTCCTTCCCCAAGTTCACCGTGGGCATGTGCATGTCCTCCCACGGCAATCTTCATATCTGAGGCACTAAAGCTCTAGAGACTATCAGTCTAGTGTGATAATCTGGACCGATAGTCTTAGGGAGGGGCCTCCTTCCGCGCAACTTTTGACAACCTTAAACGAGGAGGAAATCTATGTTCACGAAAATCGTAAATGCGCTTCCCTTAATAGTAGCGGCGTTTCTGGTGGTGGTCCTGACCCAGCAGCACATGACCTTACCGATGTTTGTTTCGGCCATCGTGGCAGGTCTTATCTTCGGTGCCATCGCTAAGATTATCCTGCGCTTTCTGTTCTTGTAGGAAAGTAAAAGGGATATTCCACGAAGCTGATTTTCGCATCAAGCAACGCAATCAAAGGAGGTTCGTAATGTCCGACTCAGTCAATATCCAGGCCGAGGGTGCCGGGTACGCGAAGCCGATCTACGCGCTCATGTGCGTAGTCTCGATCATACCGATCATAGGCATAGTGCTCGGCATCGTTGCCGGGCGCTCCAAAGACACCATCAAGAAAAAACAGGGGCAACTCTTCTACATCATGGCCGCTGTCGGTTTCGCAATCACCATGATCATAAAGAATTCCTAGCGTGGTCTTCTAGCCGACGTCCTCGTATACCACATTACCGGGAGCCTTAGGCGTTCTTCGGGGGCATCAGAGAAAGAGCCCCTACCCTTTTGCGGGTGGGGGCTATTTTTTGCTGCCACCAATTTTTTTCGTGCCGCTTGACGCCCCGCCCTTGAGTGGTTATTTATTTCACATGTTGGCGGTAAATTCTTTTCCCCGATGATGCCCTGTATGGCTTGTCACGGCAAATCAAAGGCAACAAGCCGCAATTTATCGGGACTGACAGTAGGGACAATGGGTGACTCAGGTTCGAGAAATTTCCAGACCTTTCGCGATCAGCTTAAGTCCGATTATAGATTTGCGAGAGTCCACCTAGCTTGGTCAGCTAAAAATGGGGAAGTAGAGCACCTCTTCGCCATAGTCGAGCTTCTACCCGAGGAATTCCCCAAGCCCGGCCCCGATTCCATTCGTCAGAAAAAACCTATTTGATGACTTTACTGTCGGATACATGCGAGTCTCAACGTCATTTGACGATGCGCTTGATTATTACCTGTCGTACCGAAAAGGAATTATAATGGGATTCGACAAGGCTGGTGCACTGGCGCGAGGTAAGCCAACCCCCGTGCACAGACCTAACGATGTCCGAGAGACACTCCCTTTCCCGCAGATGAAAATCCCTTTGCAAAATTCTCCCGACGTACCACCATATCTAGCGGGATGGCAGGCCGAATCCCGCATCCATGAGTGCCTGGCTGCTGACCCGTATTCGCTAGTTACCACCTTCGGAGACAAAGACAGGCAAAAAAGGGTGGCTGATTGGCTTAAAGAGTTCTTTTTCTTCGACCTCTGCGACTACCCTGAATACTGGGGCGGAGCAGTGTTAATCGCCCCAAATCCATTATTCAGAGCAATAGAGTGGTATCTCAAAAATAATCCAGAAAACAAAAGCGAAGAGTCGGTAGTCTGCCGATTGCATCCCCGTAAGGGAAAAGACCTAACCGGCCTGGAAATCACTTGCATGGAAAGGGAAAGCGGACATGTAATCGCACTTCCCTATCAAGAACCTGGGATTTCCTTCGATTTCGGACATTTTTTGGAAGATACGGCAGCAATCGTTAAATGCCCGCAACGTGGGTTTTTATATCGGAATGACTTCACCTCGTGGATCAGGTCAATCCATGCGAATATACAAATGATGGGCAATAGCTATCAGTTTGAGGTAGTCGATAAAGAGACAAAAAAGACGGAGCAAATTCTAGTGACCCCGACTACTTCCGTCCCCTCAATCGTAGGTGATCCGAATGATTTATCTCCTACCCGAAAAGAAGCCTTTCGGCGAAAGCAACGTAGGGACGGCGAGAAAATGGACCAGAGATGGTTCGATGGGGAAGAGGGGCGAGAAAAAGCAAAGGAAAAGGTGAGGTCGATATTAAAAACCTCCCGCTTCGCGACGCTGATTGTAGACCCATACTTTGGCGCTTATGAACTTGGGCATTACGGCCTTGCTAACGGCGATTGGAAGGTCGAAGTCCGGATCTTAACTTCCGCGGAATTCCTACGGAAAATCCGCAAAGGCACTGCAGCCCTAAATTATTCGCAATTGGCCAAACTATGGGAATGCATTAAAAGCAAATTTACTAAAAATGCCAAAGTTATTGACGAAGAGGGGGATGCCCTATGGAATTTTCAGGAATTTTTGACAGAAAAGCTTGGTTTCAAAGGAAAATCAGATTTCCCTGTCGAAATTCGCGTCATGCCGGGAGAGTCCCCGCCAGTGCATGACCGGTTCATATCGGTCGATAATCGGGTTTGGCTTTTAGGTTCATCCCTGAACGAGTTTGGCAAGCGCGGCACCATGCTTCTTCAACTCCCTGATCCAGATCCCGTACGGGAAAATCTTGAAAGATACTGGGACACATCAATACCCTTAAGGGACTGGGTTGCTGAAAGACGAGTCAGCCGGAAAAATAGGGCTAAATGATGCCCTATTCGCACAGTACCGACTCATTGAGGCTGATAGACGAAATTCCTGAAGAAAATCTTATCGTAAAGAAGCTCGCTCTACTATGGGCGGACATTGTAGGAACATCGAAAGAAACCGAGTACCCAAGATCGATTGGAGATGTTCGTGCGGCACTTGAATCGACCGGCATAAAACTCTCTGACGAACTGCTGTCTGGCTTTGCCGCTCTTGAAAAGTATCCAATTGCTGACCAAGAGGTGTTAGGGGCGCCCTTTGAAGCGGCTTCGATTCTTATGGCCCGTGCGGTCGCAATGGCTTTACCAGAGATGCAGTGCCGTTGGAGAAGCCACATCCATGCAAAATTGGTCTTCAAACATAACCTTTCCTTCTGGCAAGAGTTTGACCGACTGGCGCGCAGCGGGCTTGAACCGGAAAGCCCAGATAGAGGGGCCTGGATCCGGGCTTTGGGCTCTGTGGGCGAAACTGCGAATGATTACGAAATATTGGTGTGTTCAATCGACCGCCCCCGATTTTTGGCACTTCAGAGAGTTTGGGATAGTGAGAGGTGGCCCCGGTTGATTGGACAGGTTTTGGGCAGAAATAGGGTGGAAAGAGACCTTGTTCATGCCGCCGCCTGGGTGACCGTGAATCCGGCCTTCGGTTTCCTTGAATATGCTTCTTCCGGAGTCTTTCCGTCAAGGCTGGAGTGGGGACGCCGGGTGTTGTAAAGGTCAATCCAGTTCCCGATGCCTTTCCTGGCTTCCGACCCGGTTTCAAAGGCGTTCAGGTAGACGCATTCGTATTTGAGTGAACGCCAGAGCCGTTCGACCATGACGTTGTCCCTCCAGCGCCCCTTGCCGTCCATCGAGATGCGGATTCCCGAGCTTTTGAGAGCGTCGTTGAACTCGAACCCCGTGAACTGGCTCCCCTGGTCCGTGTTGAAGATGCCCGGGCAGCCGTAGGCCTCTATGGCTTCCCAAAGGGCGGCTACGCAGAAATCGGCTCCCAGGGAGTTGGACAGCCTCCATGAGAGGACTTTGCGGGTCGCCCAGTCCATTATCGCGACAAGGTAAAGAAAACCCCGCCTCATCGGGATGTACGTCACATCGGCGCACCAGACCTGGTCCGGTTCGCTGATGTTTATTCCGCGAAGCAGGTACGGGTAAACCCTGTGCTCCGGGTGCGGTTTCGAGGTGTTGGGCTTCTGGTAGATGGGAGTAAGCCCCATCTTCAGCATAAGCCGCCCGACTCTCTTCCTGCTTACGCAGTAGCCTTGCCTTCCGAGCCAGCGGGCCATCTGCCGGGAGCCGTAAAAGGGCGTCTCCAGAAACTGCTCGTCAATCAGCCGCATGAGCTTCTGGTTCAGGGGGCTTTCCCCCTTGGCCTCGTAGTAGAACGTGGAGCGGCTGATTGAAAGCAAATCGCACTGGCGCGCCACGCTTAAGCCTTTATGACCTGGGTCTACCGCTTCCTTCCTCCGGCCGTGGCTCACCGACCGAAGGCTTTGGCCAAAAAATCACGCTCCACCGTCAACTGACCTATCTTCGCGTGGAGTTTCTCTATCTGCGCCTCTCCGGCTGCGGATTCCCTCTCGGCCTTCCCTGAAAACACCCCGGCCATGCCGTCGATCGCCTGCCGTTTCCACTGGGCCACCATGTTCGGGTGAACCCCGTGCTTCACCGCCAGCTCGGATAGCGTCTGCTCGCCGCGTATCGCCTCCATGGCGATCTTCGCCTTGAACTCCGCCGCGTACCTCTTCCTGTTGCCTTTGGTCATTTGGACCCTCCTTAGACAGCCTTTTTACACCTTAACAGAGTGTCCGAAAAGTGGGGTCCACCTCTAGGAATGATCGATACCGGGGATTTTCGGGTGCACCGATACCCTCGCGGGGCAAGGTTTAAAGGTTAGTCTGCGGATCTTGGGGCTCAAGATTGTCCTGTCCGCTCCGACCGTCGACTCTAGGTGAAACAAAAAGGGGTTTGCCTGAACGGCAAACCCCTTTTTTCCGCGCAATATCAGCGGCTGGGCGTTACCGTGGTGTCGTACCGCACGCCTTCGGGCACAGGCACCGGGACGTTTACGGTGAAGCCGTGGTCGCCCTGTGTTCTTCGCGAGCCGTCCACGGCGACAAAAGAGGTGTAGTCGCTGACGAGGTTGTGCGCCAGCGCCGTTTCCCTTACCTGGTAAACCAGATCGTTTTTCGGCCCTTCGGTTATTATCCGGTTGGAATAATCGGCTATGCGGGCCCTGGCCCAAAGTTTGGATATTCCCTTCGCCTCGGTCCCCGTGTCGGTTCTCGCCTTAAAAAGTCTGGGTTCACCGGCGACGGTGCCTCTTACGGTAATCGTCTCCGGCATCTCGCCCGAAAAGCGCCCGGTAACTACGACGGGCCTGCCGATAAAGAGGTCGGGTATGTGCTCGGGGTAAACGCCGGATGTTTTTACGCCCGCAAGGTCGATAGAGACATTGTTGAGGGTTTGATGGGCGATAACGTCGTAGAATTTGTCTATCGCCTCAATGGGCGAAGAGTTCGTGGTAACGTAGGCCACCGCGCCGCGCCCGAATTTCGCCAGGTTGTCGATGAGATAGCGGTTTACCGACGAGCCGATGCCGAAAGAGAAGATGCGCGACGGGCCGAGCAGTTGATTTACCGCCGCCAAAATCTCAGCTTCGTTGCCGATGAAGCCGTCTGTCATGAAGGAAACCACGCGAAGCCGTTTGGGGTCGTGGGGAAAGTTCAGCGCATTTTTAACGCCCTCGATCATCATCGTGCCGCCGCTTGCCTGGAGATTCTGCACGAAGTCCGCCGCCTGCCTTATGTTTTCCCCCGTCGCCGCAAGCGGGGCTCGGCTGAAGGCGGAGGAGTCGTTCCCGAAGCGTATTATCTGGAAGGTGTCTTCCGCGTTGAGGTTTCGCAGCGCGCGCAGCATCGCCTTCTTGGCGGTTTCAATGGGCCAGCCCGCCATCGAGCCGGAGGTGTCCACCACAAAGACCAGTTCCAGCGGGGTGCGGGCTATGGCGGAAAGTTCCGCCGGGGGCTGAAGGACGAGGGAGAAGTAGCCGCCGTTTTCGGTTTTCTCCACAAGAAGGCCGGTTTTGACCCTTCCACCGGCCAGCCGGTACCGCAGGACGAAATCCTTGTTGGGAAGAGAGTCGGAAGCGGCGATTTTCGCGGTAAGAGTCTCTTTTGATTTTTTATCGACCTTGATTACGTGGGTTTCGGACTTGACGGCTTCGATCTCCATGCCCGCGTTTATTTCCAGGCTAATAGAGATGTCGTGGCCATTGCGTTCGCCGGGGGCGAGATATTGGACGTTGGCGGCCTGGCTAGAGGCGACGCCGCGCGGCGAGGCGTCTATTCCGCCGTAAAAGCCGGGAGGATTGAACCGGGGCCCGACGACCATGGGGAAAGCGAATTCATATTCGCCGTCAACGTAGGGCAGTATGTCGAAATATTGAATTTCCACGGTTATCGCGTTGCCCGGCTCGATGTTGGCGACCTTTTGGGTAAAGACGTTGGGGCGCTCCTGCTGAAGCAACGCGGCCTGATAACCCTGGTTGCGGGCCTCTTCGTAAATCCGCTTGGCCTCTTCTCGCTCGCGTATTATCCCGCGGATTCTCCGCTCCCCGATAATCATCACAAAATCGCTCACGGCGGCGTTTTGCGGCAGGGGAAATAGATAAACCGCCTCTATCTTTTCGGAATAGGGATTTTCGTATAGCTGGCTCACGTTGACCGAGGCCACGAAGCCGTCAACCCTTCCCTTTACGTCGGTGTGCTTTAGCGGAAAGGGCAACTCCTTCTTTATTCCAGGCCGCCCAATGTCGTCGATCACCGCGCGCAGCTCGCCGCAGCCCGGCATCGGCGAAGAGTTATCCACATAAGCGGCGTCGGGCCGCTGGATAACCCACACTTCGTCGAAAACCTCCCCGAAGCCGATATAGGTGGGCCTGGAGGGATCGCCCTGCGGCGGCGGAATCGCCTGGGTCATCTTCTTGGCGGCGGTAGTGGCGCGGTCATAGGAGACCACTTCTCTCGACGGAGGCGCCGCAACACCCTGCGAGTCGGCTTGGCTCCTCGGCATGGGGGCTGAAGGGAGACGGCAATAATCCGACTCCTTATTCCTATTCGCCACTTTTAAGGGGCGTTGACCTTCAGCAGGAAGAGCCAGAGCCGGAGCCGAGGGATGTTGAGGATATGGTTGGTTCACCGCTGGGGGCAAACGCTCCTCCATTTCGGATTTGGCTATGTTTTCCACCGCGCTAGAGGGTGTGGGGTAGACTGAAGATGTCGGAGGAGGAGGCTTTTGCCCGGCTTGCTCCCCTTTCTGGGCGGAGCTTTCATTTTTCCCGATTAAAACTTTTGTTTTGGGATCGTTTTCAAGGCTTGCCCCCTCTCCGCCGTACTGGGCGGAGATGACCGGCCCCGGCTGGCCCGTATCTTTGGCTGAATCCTTTATCTCTTTGGCCTGACACCCCCAAATAAGGAGCGCCGCCGTCATGAGAACGGACAGATTGCGTATTATTGCGCGGGTTTTCATCTTTTAACTCCCTCTTCTTCAAGAGAAATCCTTGCGGGGAAAGTTCTTGCGTCGGGCGGCCCGGCCGAGACCGTCAGAACAAGCTTTTTGATCTTCGCGTCTTTTTTTTTCAGCGCCAGGTGAAGCCTGGCGACCATCATCATTCCCATCCGGGTCTCCCCGGTCGTGTACGAAGCGATTATTATGCGGCCCCTGCCAAGCCCTTCGGGGTCGTAGAAGGGCGCGTCGCCAAAAGGCTTGTCGCCGCCCTCGACGCCGACGATGTAAAGGGCTTCCGGGTCGTAGAGAGCCTCGAACTGGTATGCGCCGAGCTCGTTTGCCCCCGCATCTATGTAAACATCCACGGTTTTGAAGGCGAGCCGCTCCTGTTCACCGCAAAAAGAAGCAGTGGAAACCAGAAGTATCAGCAATATGAAAAGGGGCCTTCTGATAGCCATGCTCATCTCACCCTTTCAGCTTCACCGACGCCTGCGCCCCGGAGACGACATCGGCTTCATCCGCCCTGCCGTCGCCGTTAAAATCCCTGATGAAGGATGCCGGGGCCTTGCCCTCTAGCGCCAGCGCCATGCGGTAGGCATCGAGAATCGTTGTTTTTGCGGGGGGCGCCGTAATTTTGGCCTTTATGGCGGGAGGTGCGGCTTTCTCGGCGGCGAGTCCTTCCGGCTCGCTCTTTGCCTTCGCCGCCTCGGGGGCTTTGGCCGCGACGGGCATTTTCGCCTCCATCGAAGTCAGCTCGGGAGCAGCCCTGAAAACGCCGAGGGAGACAATCGCCAGTGAAGCGGCGGCGGCGAGCGGCAGGGCGTATCTTTTCCACCCGGAGAACCATATCACCTTACCCTTGCCAGCTTTTATTTCTTCCGCGTAACGGTCGAAGGCCGCAAAGACGGCCCCTTCGGCGCGAGGTGAAACCAAAGGGGGCCTCGGCGTCGCGGCTTTTACGTTTTCCGCCAGCTTTTCAAGCTCCGAAAGGACTCGAAGGCACTCCGGGCATCCGGCCAGATGCGCCGCCTCCCTCTCGCTTCCTTCCTTTGTCCTTACGGCGTCTATCCTGTCCAGAGACAGGCAGCCGTCCTGGTTTTGCTTCGTCATTTTCCATCCTTTGAAATGTTAAGCGGGCGGGAGGGCGAAAAGGTTCACGAAAAAAAGAGCAGAGCGGCGAAAAAATTTTTCCCCGCCTTTTCCCTCAATTTTTCCAGCGCGTTGTGAAGGCGCGACTTTACGGTGCCGAGCGGCAGGCCAAGCGTCTGGGCTATTTCCTCCAGAGCCATTTCTTCCATGAATCTAAGTTCGATTATCTCGCGGTGGAGGGGGTCTAGTTTTTCCAGCAGGCGGCGGGCGTCGATTTTGGCGTCGCCGGATTCGCGGGTTTGAGGCTCGACTGGCTCGTCTTCGCAGTCAGCCTGTCGTTGGCCGCGCTTTTTGTCGATGGCGGCGTTTTTCGCCACCACGTAAAGAAGGGTCGAGAGCTTCGCCTCAAGCTTGAGGGTGGGGAGCTTTTTAATCAGGTAGAAAAAGGTTTCCTGCAAAACGTCTTCCGCGTCCGCGCCGAAAACCCCATAACGGGCGGCCGTGCGAAGGACGAAATCGCGGTTTTGGAAATAAAGGGCCTCAAAGGCCCCTTTGTCGCCGTTCCTGGCCTTTTCGACAAGGAGCCGCTCCTCGGCGCTCACGGGTTTCCTTGACGACAGGGGGCGGAAAACAGAAGATCGGAATTGACCGTCATCGAGAAAACTTTAAGATTTGCAAGCACTTGCGCCTACTCCTCTTGTTACGTGCTTTTTGGCGGTCCGGCGGTCTATACCGGCTCTTCGCGCCACCTCTTCGTAGGAGCCGTACTTTTCGTAAAGCATCGCCGCATACCGCTCCACAACCTCCTGGGCGGTCAACGCCCCCGACTCCATCGCACGCGCGAGATCGGCGCCGGGCGGGGCCTCTACCGCCGAGCAGGGGCAAAAGCCGTAGGAGCCGGTCAGTATTACCCGCTTTGCCGCCTGCTCCAGCTCGCGCACGTTGCCGGGCCAAGAGTAGCTGGCTCCCGCACCGCTAATCAGAGCTTTTTTTACGGCGTTCCTCTCTCGCGCGGTGATTTCGCCGGAAAGCCTTCCGAGGATGCTCTCAAGGAGGATATCCAGTTCGCCGGGGTCTTCCTTCAACCTTTCCCGAAGCGGCGGCAACTCGATTACATCCGACGAAATGCGGTAATAGAGGTCTTCACGGAATTTCCCCTCGCGAAGGAGCATCCTAATTGGGCGGTTGGTCGCGGCCACCACCCTTCCACGGAAATTTTTCGGCGAGTGGCTTCCGACCGGGAAAAAGACCCTGTCCTGGAGAACATGGAGCAGCTTTATCTGCACAGAACTCCCAACATCTCCTATTTCGTCGATGAAGATGGTGCCATGCGGGACACAGCGGGAGAAGAGCCCCTCGTGGTCTTCGATGGCTCCGGTGAAGGAGCCTTTCTTGTGGCCGAAGAGCTCCGACTCGATGAGGTTCTCGGAATACTGCGAGAGATTTATCGCGACGAAGTTCCGCATAAAACTTTCGGTGAAAGAATTTTTGGCCGGGTCGAAGGGGATGAAGCCGGATTTCCCGATCGCCGCCGCCGCCGCCCCCTTGCCCGTTCCAGTTTCTCCGACGAGAAGTACGGGAAACTCTTCCATGCGGTTCCAGAAGCGCTCCTCGAACCACCGCGTGTCGCTCGTGAAGACCGCGCTCCACAGGCGCATTCTTAGCTCGGCCATCGAGGAAGAGCTTCCCGCAAGGCCGTTTCTGATGAAGTAGAAGCCTCGCCTTAGCTGAAAGAAAAAGGCAAAGACCTTAAGCGCGTCTTCGCGGGAAAAACCGAAGGATTCGAGATCGTAGAGGGCTTTTTGGGCGAAGGGGGCAAAAAGTGGGGTCTCGCCCTTTTGTTCCTGTTCCCGTATGTGCGAATCGAACTCCTCGATGTATTTGTGAAAAACGTGGAAGAGAATAACTCCGCGCAAAATTTCGCGGCGTTCGCCTTCGTTGGAGCCCTTCAGGGAGATTCCCTCCATCTTCCCACAGATTTTCGAGAGCGCGGCCTTGAGCGCCGTACCGGGGGTGAATTTTGAGGAGGTCCCGCCCATGCGCAGGTCCAGATCCCCCCTCGCTTTCCCGAATGGATTGGCGAAGGCCGCCTGCGTAACGTCCTCGAAAAACTCCCAGTCATCGGTCGTTATCCCGGATTTTTTCATACATAAATTGTATAGCATGTGCGCAAATTATGTCAATTATTTGGGTAAATATTTCCGGTATTTGTTAAATATCCTTTAGTTCCGGGCACCTCCGCTCCCGGCACGCACCATGCACAATACTCAAAAGAACTTAAACAGCTTTTGGTGGAGCGGGCATGGAAACGGTAAAACTGATCGACATCCACTGTCACGCCGGTGGAATCGGCGCCGGAAAAAGCGGCTGCTTTATCTCCGACAAGTTAAAGAGAAGCGTTAAATTCCGCGCTTACCTTCGCGCACTTAATCTGACCCTTACCGACATCGAAAAGGCAGGGGACGATTTGGCGGCGAGCAGGGTATCCCAGATGCTGCGCACCTCGAAAAGAGTCGGCAAGGCGGTGTTCATGGCGCTTGACGGCGTGGTGGACCCGGCGGGTAATCTCGATGGAGCCAAAACCGAGGTCTACATACCTAACGACTTCGTCGCGGCGGCGGCGAAACGGCACGATAATCTTCTCTTCGGCGCCAGCGTGAACCCGATGCGCGGTGGCGCGCTGGAAAGGCTTTTGGAAAGCGCCGAGGAGGGGGCGGTGCTGATCAAGTGGCTTCCCAACATACAGCGCATCGACCCTGCCGACGAGCGCCACATCCCTTTTTATCTCGCCATGAAAAAGGCCCGCCTGCCGCTGCTGGTCCACACCGGCCACGAGCGCTCCTTCACCAGCTATGACGACAAATTCGGCGATCCCGAAAGGTTGCGGCTCCCGTTGAGCCTAGGGCTTACCGTCATAGCCTGCCACTGCGGGGGGCACGGCAGCTACATGGCGGAAAAAAGCGCCGCGCGCTTCCTTAAAATGTGCGCCTGTTTTCCAAACCTCTACGGTGACATCTCCGCCACCACACAGTTGCGCTCTCCGGGCGGATTCGTCCGGCTGACCCACGACCCGCTCCTTAAGGGCAGGCTCCTCTACGGCTCCGACATGCCGCTTGTAAACACTCTGGCCGCCTCGCCGTTTTTATTCGCGCACAAGCTGTCGCCAAAAAACCTGTTGAGGATTTCGAAAATCGAAAACCCTTGGGATCGCGACATCGAACTTAAAAAGGCGCTGGGCTTTAGCCTTGATAATCTTGCGGACCCTTTAGCAATCTTGCGCCTTCGCGGCGAAAGAAAACTTTTTATTAAATCCCTCGGAAGGCGCAGAATCTTTTGCCGTAACGTTGTTTTTCATAAAACGCCGCTGCTTGAGAGGGGGCTTGGACTGGCATGAAAAAGAAAAGGATTCTGGCGGTAAGCGTCTCGGCGGGAGCCGGTCATGTGAGGGCAGCGCAGGCTATATGCGCGGCTGGCGAAGAATTTTTCGACGACGTCGAAACCGTGCACGTCGACCTTTTGGACTTGGTGCCGCCGCTCTTTAAAAAAACCTACGGCGAGGGCTACCTCAAGCTGGTAGAGCGCCACCCCGCCCTATGGGGGTATTTCTACGACAAAACCAACCACTCCCGCGAAGACTCCAAACTGAGGCGACTTCAATACGCCATAGAGAGGCTCAACACCCGCAAGCTCTTCAAAACTCTGGCCCGCCTAAAACCCGACGCCGTGGTCTCGACCCATTTCATGCCGGCCCAATTGCTCTCAAGAATGAGCCGCACCGGCGAATTCACCAGCCCTACATGGGTATGTGTCACCGACTTTGACGTGCACGCGCTCTGGATACAGAAAAACATGGCCGGGTACTTCGCAGCCAACGGCGAGGTTAAATTCAGAATCGAAAACATGGGGATATCCCCGTCCGCCATCGCGGTCACCGGTATCCCCATAATGCCAGCTTTCGGCGCAAGTCTTTCGAGAGAAGGGTGCAGGGATGAAATCGGCCTTTCGGGCGACAAACCCATCTTTTTGATGATGTCGGGCGGTGCGGGAATCGGCGGGCTGGGAACAC
>SRXB01000242.1 GCA_009724975.1 bacterium
GCTAGCCTCTTTTTTGGGCAGCCTTCGCCTCCAGCCACAATTCCTCCAGTCTCTGAATCCCCGCCTCGGACAATTTAACCCCCTCGGCCCCAAGGCGTTCCTCGATGTGGGCGAAGCGCTCGGAAAACTTCTCGGTGGTGCGGTGCAGAGCCCTTTCGGCGTCAACGCCGAGGTGTCGGCCAAGGTTGACGACCCCGAAGAGGATGTCGCCAAGCTCCTCCTCCGCGTTAACCGCGTTTTTGCGCTCTATCGCCTCCATAAGCTCGGCGCACTCCTCGTTTATCTTCTCAAGCACGCTTCTGGCCCCCTCCCAGTCGAACCCCACCGAGGCGGCCTTCTCCGAAACCCTCTTTGCGCGGCTGAGGGCGGGCAACGAGCGCGGGACCCCCTCAAGGTGGCCGCGTTTGGGCTTTTCGGAAGCCTTTATCTCCGACCAGGCGCGCTGAAGCTCTTTTTCCCCCTCTATTTTCGCCTCGCCGAAGACGTGGGGGTGGCGGCGGACGAGCTTTTTGCAGATGTGGTCGAGCGAGTCGGCTATTTCGAAATCCCCCTTTTCCGAAGCCATCTGCGAAAGCAGGGCCACTTCAAGCATCACATCGCCAAGCTCCTCGCACAAAAGCGCGCTGTCGCCCTTCTCTATAGCCTCCACCGCCTCAAAAGTCTCCTCCACGAGGTAGGGAAGGATGGTTTCGGGGGTTTGCGCCCTGTCCCAAGGGCAGCCGTTTTCCGAACGCAGGGTCTTCACTATATCAAGAAGCTCGGCGAAAGCCTCGGGAGCTGTTTTTTTACTCATGCGCCACCAGGAAAAGTTTGTTTGTAAAAACACTTCGCCATCATACCAGTCATTGGCGGTGGCGATAAAGAGTGGTCGAATTTTTAGCCTCGCCGTGTTATATTAAAATGCCTTTAAGTTCGCCCCTGGCGCATCTTTACGGAGTGTGAGAATGTCGGAAGCCAATGACGGCAAATCCCGCCGCGACGCGGTGAAAAAACGCGCCAGAAGACCGGCGAGGGGTTGCCTTTTCTTTCTTTTGCTGCTCTTTTTTCTCGCCCTCGGGGCGGGTGCGGCGCTCTGGTATTTCAAGCCCGACCTCTACGGAAAGCTAAGGGGGCAGCTGGAGGGCAAGGCGGGCGAGGCGATGACAAAGGCCGGAGAGGCCGCGGGGTCCCTGCAGGCGGCGCTTCCGGAGAAGAGGGATTTCCTGACCCTCTACTACGCTAACCCCGACTTCACCAAACTTGTCGCCGTCAAAAAGACCATCTCCCCCCAGGGCGATCCCGAGATACGGGTAAGAAAAGCCATCGAGCTTCTCACCAGGGAGGGTGGCCCCGGAACCGCGCCCCCCCTGCCGCAGGCGATAAGGCTGAAAGCGGTTTATTTCGGCAAGGACGGCGTAGTCACCCTAGACCTTCTGCCCGGTGTGGGCGACCTCGCCTCGTGGGGTGTGGAGGGCGAGCTTTTAGCTGTTTATTCAATTGTAAATTCGGTCGCCGACAACGTGGATTCGACCCAGAAGGTGCGGATACTCGTTGGCGGCAAAAGAGTCGAATCGCTGGCGGGCCATGTGCTCATAGAGGAGCCGCTTGCCCCCAGAAGAGATCTGTTCTAGAGAGGATTTTCGTATTCATGGCAACCCCCAAAATGGAAAAAATAAGGAATTTCGGCATCTTCGCCCACATTGACGCGGGCAAGACGACCATTTCCGAACGCATACTCTATTACACCGGCAAAACCCACAAGATAGGCGAGGTCCACGACGGCGCCGCCACCATGGACTGGATGAAGCAGGAGCAGGAGCGCGGCATAACCATAACCGCCGCCACCACCCGCGTCGAGTGGCGCGGTTTCGACCTGCACCTCATCGACACCCCCGGCCACGTCGATTTCACCGTCGAGGTGGAGAGAAGCCTGCGCGTCCTCGACGGAGTGGTGCTGGTGCTCGACGCCGTCGCCGGAGTCCAGCCCCAGACCGAGACGATATGGCGGCAGTCTGTCAAATACGAGGTCCCGAAGCTCTGTTTTGTCAACAAGATGGACCGCATAGGGGTGGATTTCGAGCGAGCCGTCAAGAGCCTGAAGGAAAAGCTGGGGGCCAACCCCTGCCCGATTTTCTGGCCCATAGGGGCCGAATCGCAGTTTCGCGGCATCATCGACCTTATTACCGGCGAGGAGCTGACCTGGACCGAGGACACCCTCGGCGCGGCGATGAACCGAAACCCCGTCTCGGGCGATAACCAGCCCCTTCTGGAGGCCGGGCGCGAGGCGATGATGGAGGCGCTGGCCGATTTCGACGACTCCATCGCCGAAGCCTTTCTCGAAGGACTCTTCCCGAGCGAGGAAACCCTTCGCGCCGCCATAAGAAAGCTCACCATATCGGGCAAGATAGTTCCCCTCATCTGCGGCACCGCCCTTCGCAACAAGGGAATCCAACCCCTTTTGGACTGCGTGGTCGATTACTTGCCTTCGCCGGCGGAGGCGCGGCCCGTAAAGGGAATCAACCCCAGGAGCGAGGCCGAGGAGATACGCCACCCGAGGGTGGACGAGCCTTTTTGCGCGCTGGCCTTCAAGATTCAGCAGGATTCGGGGCGAAAGCTCACCTACATCCGCGTCTATTCCGGCGTCTACAACGGCGGCAGGCTCTATAACGCGACCCGCGACAAGGTGGAGAAGCCGGCGGCGATTCTGGACGTACACGCCGACCGCAAGGAACGCGCCGAGGAGGCGGTGGCGGGCGACATTATCGCCCTCACGGGCCTTAAGTTCACCGTAACCGGCGACACCCTTTGCGAACAGGAAAAACCCCTTCTCCTTGAGACGATAGCCTTCGCCACCCCCGTAATAAACATGGCGGTGGAGCCAAAAAAGACCTCCGACGAAGAGAAGATGATAGAGACCTTCCAGCGCATAGCCGAGGAGGACCCGACCTTCAGGGTGGAAACCAACGAGGAGACGGGGCAGACGATAATCTCCGGCATGGGAGAGCTTCACCTTGAGGTTGTGCTGACGCGCATGGACGAGGAGTTCAACGTCGGCGTAGCCGTGGGCAAGCCCCAGGTCGTCTACAAGGAATCGGTCTCAGCCGAGGGCGAGGCGAGGGTGGAGTTCGACCGCACCCTCGGCGACAAACGCCACTGCGCCGCCGCCACGGTGAAAATCTCAAGCGCTCCCCGAGCCAGCGGCAACACCATAACCGTAGACCCGCAGGTGGCCGAGCGCTGGCCCCAGTTCGCTAAAATAGTGAAGGCCGGCGTCGAGGAAGGGCTTTACAGCGGCCCGTTGGGCTATCCCGTCGAGGACGTAAACGTGGTCGTCGCCGCCATCGAGGGCGAAGAGGGCGTCATAAGCGAGATGTCGGTCAAGGTCTCGGTGGCGCAGGCGCTCGGCGAGGCGATGAAAAAGGCCAAGCCGGTGCAGCTTGAGCCGATAATGGAAGTGAAGATAACCGTACCCGAGGAGAACATAGGCGAAGTAATCGGCGACCTCAACGCAAGACGCGGCGAGGTGCAGGCGGTGGAATCGGT
>SRXB01000565.1 GCA_009724975.1 bacterium
CCTCTCCGAGCTCAAAAGCGGCGCGATGGTGGACGTATTGATGCCGCTTGGCCGGGGATTCGAGGCCAAACGCCCGCGCCCCCTCCTTGTCGGCGGCGGCATAGGGGTCGCCCCACTCCTTTATCTCGCCGAAGACTGTAAAAAGCGCGGCCTTTCCCCCAAGCTCCTACTCGGAGGACGCAGCGACGGCGATCTTCTTTGTCGCAGCGATTTTTGCGCCCTCGAAATGGAGACCGCTTTCGCCACAGAGGATGGAAGTTTCGGCGAAACTGGCCTTATCACCGTCCTTTTGAAAAAAGAACTGGAGTCCGGGAGCCGCGAGGAGCTTTCGGTACACGCCTGCGGCCCGATGCCGATGATGGCCGCCGTGGCGCGCCTATGCGGCGAGTACGGGGTGGATTGCGAAGTCTCGCTGGAGGCCCACATGGCCTGCGGCGTCGGCGCGTGCCTCGGCTGCGTGGTAAAGGGGGCGGACGGCGCGAACAAGCGCGTCTGCAAGGAGGGGCCGGTTTTTGATTCGAGGGAGATTTGGTGGGGGTAGGAAGTTGGTTGTTAAAGGATTTTAATGGAAGCGGGCCCAAAGCCCGCTTTTTTTGTTTGCGGGGCCTGGCGCGCCCCGCGCCGACCGGCGACGAACCGCGCCTTGTAGACCACGTTGTCCAGCCGCCGTTCCAGAATGCGTAGCAGCTCCGCGCCGGTGTTGCCCGGGGAGCGCTCGGCGAGCGCGAAATAACGCCGGAACTGCCGCTCCAACACGCCGTAATGCCGCTTCACCTTCTGCTTCTCGCGCAGCTGG
>SRXB01000566.1 GCA_009724975.1 bacterium
GCGCATAGCGCCGTGGAACAACATCCCCATCCTCAGCTACATATTCCTGCGCGGCAAGTGCGCGGGATGCAAAGAGAAAATCTCGCTTCGCTACCCGCTGGTGGAATTTCTCATGGCTGCATTCTCCCTCGCGCTCTGGCTGAAATTCGGCCAAAACCCCGTCGCCTACTTCGCCTACTTCATCTTCGTCGCGGGGCTCATAGCCGCAACCTTCATAGACATAGACCACACCATCATACCCGACTCCATAAGCCTTGGCGGCATACCGCTGGGGCTTATCGCCTCCTTCTACACCGGCGTCGGGTGGCTAGACAGCCTGATCGGAGCCTTCGCCGGAGCCGGCATCCTAATGGCGGTGGCCCTCTCCTACCAATTCATAATGAAGCGGGAAGGAATGGGAATGGGCGACGTAAAACTCCTCGGGGCAATAGGAGCCTTCCTCGGCTGGCAGGCGGTACTCTTTACAATACTAGTGTCATCAGTCGTCGGCTCCTTCGCGGGCGTGGCCATACTTAAGATAAAGAAGGAAGGAAGCGACTTCGAGATACCCTTTGGCCCCTATCTCGCCCTCGGCGCAGTGATATACCTCTTTTGGGGGACCCGCCTCATCGACTGGTACCTTGGCCTGATACGCATCTGAATTCCCCGCGTCCCGCCAGCCAAATCATTAAACCTTCAAAAAAAAGATCAAGGGAATAAAAAAAGGGATTGACAGTTGTTTGGGGGGTTGGGTATAAAGCGGCCTCCTTGAGAGGGCGAAGGTCATCGAGGGGATGAGTTGGGCGCTGGGAATTG
>SRXB01000567.1 GCA_009724975.1 bacterium
GAAAAAGCCCCTTGGCCTTCGCCTTGGGGCTTTTTTTTTGCGTTTTGGTCGCTTAGCCCTGCTTTGAGAGCTTAGCCCAGGCGTCCTTGAGGGTGACGACGCGGTTGAAGACGGGCGAAGCGCTTTTGAAAAGCCTGCGGTCGGCCACGAAATACCCCAGCCGTTCGAACTGCACCCTGGTTTCCGGCTGCAATGAGGCCAGCGAGGGCTCCAGTTTGCAGCCGTTTAGGGTTTTGAGCGATTCCGGGTTCATGTAATCGGTGTATTTCTCGCCGCCCTTGAGCGCGCCCGGGTTGTGGATGGTGAAGAGGCGGTCATAGAGCCTAACCGTCGAGTCAACGGCGTCTTTGGCGCTCACCCAGTGAATGGTGGCCTTGACCTTCCTGCCGTCGGGGGCGTCCCCGCCCCTGGTGGCGGGATCGTAGGTGCAGCGCAGTTCTACAACCTCGCCTTTTTCGTTTTTCACCACTTCTTCGCACTTTATGAAATAGGCGTAGCGCAGGCGAACCTCCCTCCCTGGGGAGAGGCGGAAGTATTTGGGCGGCGGCTCCTCCATGAAGTCTTCGGCTTCGATGTAAAGCTCGCGCGAAAAGGGGATTTTGCGCGTAGTGGGGGTTTCCTCCTCGGGGTTGTTGATTGCGTCGAGGTATTCGGTCTGCCCCTCGGGGTAGTTGGTTATGACTACTTTTATGGGGTTTAGCACCGCCATGCGGCGCTCGGCGGTTTTGTTGAGGTCTTCGCGGGCGCAGTGCTCCAGAAGGGCCATGTCCACGAGGCTGTCTTTTTTCGCAAC
>SRXB01000026.1 GCA_009724975.1 bacterium
AGTTGGCGCGCACGGTGTTGATCTTGGCGCGGGCCATGTAGTTCAGGTACTGGGGAATGGCGACGGCGGCCAGAATGCCGAGAATCGCGACGACGATCATGAGCTCGATCAGGGTGAAGCCTTTTTTGCTCTTCAACATGGGGCACCTCCTAAGTGCAATGGTTATGGGAAAGTTTTTGAGGCGTTATTGCCTCGTCTTGCGAAAATTAATAATGCATCAGCCGTGCCAAATGCATAAAAGCGCTTATTTTGTGTTTCAGTGCCGTCTTTGCCACTACAAGTTGATTTTTATGCGCCTTTTTCCAGCCAGCGGGTGACAATTTTCGTCACCCGTCGACAATAAGCGTCACCCTTTTGTATTAAACGTCGAGGTTGTCGACCTCAAGGGCGTGCTTGTAGATGAATTCCTTTCGCGGCTCAACCTGATCGCCCATAAGCACTTCGAAAATATCCTCGGCGGCGACGACATCGTCGAGCCGCACCTGCAACATCACCCGCCGCTGGGGGTCCATGGTGGTTTCCCAGAGCTGTGAGGGGTTCATCTCGCCAAGGCCTTTGTAGCGTTGAATTGTAATGGCTTTTCGCCCCTGGTCAAGGAGGGCTTCCAAAAGCTCTTCCTTGGTGTTGCAGGTTTTACCCTGCTCCTTTTCCTTGTCCAGTATTATGAAGGGCGGTGTTTTCAGGTCTTCGAGCCTGTCATTGAGTTTGTAGAGGCGACGGTAGTCGGGCAGCTCCAGAAGCTCGTCGCTAACCATCATCTCTATTACGAAACCGCTGTCGCGGCGCGATACGCGGTAGCGGCGAAGGCCGTGCTCCTCGTTCATTCCCGAGAAAGCCACCTCGTAGCCCTCCTCCTGGAGGCTGGCGAGAATAGGCGCGAAATCTTCCTCTGTCTTGAGCATCGCCGGGCTCAGCAGACCCGCGTTTATGAGCGAGCGGATGATGGTGCGGCTAAAGCCGCGCCGCTCTATCTTGTCCATGTAGTCTTTGTATTCGTTTATGTGGAGCATAAGCTCCTTTAGCCCCGCGCCCATGTAGATTTTGCCTGTTTTTTCGGCGAGCACCCTCTTTTCGGTCACTGCGCGCTCGATGAGGAACTGGTTCAGCTCCTCGTCGTTTTGCAGGTATTTGTCTTTTTGCCGCTCGGAGATGCGGTAAAGGGGCGGCTGGGCAAGGTAGAGGAATCCGTTTTCGATTACCTGCGGCATCATTCGGTAGAAGAAGGTGAGGAGAAGGGTGCGGATGTGGCTGCCGTCGACGTCGGCGTCGGTCATTATGATGATGTTCTTGTAGCGGATTTTTTCTATGTCGAAATCGTCGGCTATGCCGGTTCCGAGGGCGGTGAGAAGCGCAAGTATCTCGTCGTTGGCCAGCACTTTTTCAGGCCTTGCCTTCTCCACGTTCAATATTTTGCCCTTGAGCGGCAAAATGGCCTGGTTTTTGCGGTCGCGACCCTGCTTGGCGCTGCCGCCGGCCGAATCGCCCTCGACGAGGTAAAGCTCGCTAAGCGTCGGGTCTTTTTCCTGGCAGTCGGCGAGCTTTCCCGGGAGGGAGGCTCCATCCAGCGCGCTTTTGCGGCGGGCAAGGTCTTTTGCCTTGCGGGCGGCTTCGCGGGCGCGGGCTTCGTCTATGCACTTGCCGACTATCGCCTTGGCTACCTTTGGATTCTCTTCGAAAAAGTTGGTTAGCTTGTCGTTGAGGATGTTCTGGACAAGGCCCATCACGTCGGAGTTGCCGAGCTTTGTCTTGGTCTGCCCCTCGAACTGGGGCTGGGGGAGCTTTACCGAAATTACCGCGGTAAGGCCCGCCCTCATGTCCTCGCCGCCGATGCCGGCCTTGAGGTCCTTTAGCATGTTCTGGGCCTTGGCGTAGTTGTTTATGCAGCGGGTCATGGAGGCGCGAAAGCCCGAAAGGTGTGTTCCGCCCTCGCGGGTGTTGATGTTGTTGGCGAAGCTGAAGACGCGCTCCTTGTAGGAGTCGTTGTACTGGAGGGCGACCTCGCAGACGGTGCCGTTGTTTTCGCCGGTTACGTAGATTATGGGGTGGAGGGGCTCTGAGGAGCGGTTCAGGTGCTCTACGAAGGAGCGTATGCCTCCTTCGTATTGGAAAACCTGCTTTTTGTCGTTCCGCTCGTCTTCTATGGAGATTTTTATGCCGTTGTTGAGGAAGGAAAGCTCCCTCATTCTTGCGGCGAGTATGTCGTACTGGTATTCGAGCTCGTCGAAAATCTCCGCGTCGGGCACGAAGGTGACGGCGGTTCCGCGTCTCTTGGTGGTTCCCACCATCTCAAGGGGCGAAACCACGTCGCCGCGAGAGAAGCTCATCTTGTAAACCTTGCCGTCGCGCCAGATTTCGAGGTCCAGCTTCTCGGAGAGGGCGTTGACGCAGGAGACGCCGACGCCGTGGAGGCCGCCGGAGACCTTGTAGGATTTGTTGTCGAACTTTCCTCCCGCGTGGAGCATGGTCAGAACCACTTCCGCGGCGGGTTTTCCGGTTTCGGGATGGATATCCACCGGTATTCCGCGCCCGTTGTCCACAACGGTTATGGAATTGTCGACGTGTATTATCACCCTTATGTCGTCGCAAAAGCCTCCCAGCGCCTCGTCGATTGAGTTGTCAACCACTTCGTAGACGAGGTGGTGCAAACCCGGGGAGCCGGTGGACCCTATATACATCGCCGGACGCTTTCTGACCGCCTCAAGCCCCTTCAGGACCTTTATCTCGTCCGCAGTGTACTTTTCCTGGTTGAGATTTTCTTCCATCTCTCTTCGCTTTCTTTCCTAAAGGGCTGTTATTTCGCCGCCCTTGACAAAATAAGATTTTTTTTCCCTCTCCCCGCGAGAGGGAATGTCATTTTCCTCCACCGAAGCTATGAAAACCTGTCCCTCATAGGAATCGAGGAACTCCCCAAGAAAACCCAGCCTCTTTTTATCCAGTTCGCTGCCCGGGTCATCCAGGAGAAAGGCCGGGAAGACTCCGTTTTTTTCCTTAGACCAAAGAAGGAGCGCCAGCTTCATCGACAACACCAGCGTTCTATGTTGCCCCTGAGAGCCGTGCTCGGATATCTCCCGACCCCCCAATTTGTATTTTATTTTGTCCCTGTGAGGTCCGTGGTGGGTGAACCCCCTCTTTACGTCTTCCTCTATGCTCTCCAAAAGAGCCTTTTTAAGCCCTTCCGGCCCCTCTTCCATATTCCAAGAGGGGCGGCAAAAAATCTCGACCTCTTCTTTTCCGCCCGATATTTCGCAATGTATGGAGGATATCCTCTCCCTAAGTTTGGAAAGGGATTCCATCCTCTTTACAGCCACCTCCCAACCGGCGGCGGCCAGAAATTCGCTCCAACTCTCTATTTCCCTCACTCCTTTTAAGAGGGCTTCGTTTCTCTGCAGAAGGGTTCTTTTGTAGCGCCTCAATTTCTCTATATAGGAGCGATCTTCAAAAAAAGCCGCCCTATCTAGGTATTTGCGGCGCAAGGATTGGTCTCCCCTCGCCATTTCCATATCTGAGGGACCGAAAAAAACAGTTGGGAATACCGAGAGATAAGAGCCTGCGCTCGCAGGTTGTTTCCCGTCGCACAATACTTTTTTTTCATCTCTAGAGAATGATATGGAAAGAGTGTTTTCTCCGTACCCGTCGTTAACCTCCCCCTTTAAAAGGGCCTTTTTCTCCCCCTCCCTTATGGATTCCTTTATTTTCCGCGTCCGAAAGCTCCCAAGGGTCGATATTATGTTTATTCCCTCAAGGGTATTAGTTTTTCCCTGAGCGTTTTCGCCGAAAAAAATATTTATCGACGGAGAAAACTTTAGACCTAAATCCTTTATGTTCCTGAAATTTTCGAAAAATATCTTTTCAAGAAACATAAACCGGTCAGTCTATGCGCATGGGCATCACCACCGACAAAAACCTCGCGTCTTTGTCGGTTCCTACAAATATGACTGGAGAGAGCGAATCCCGAAACTCCATCCGCAGGGAATCGTCGTCCATCACCTTGAGAATGTCCATTATGTAGTTGGCGTTGAAGGCTATTTTCACCGGTTGCTCGGAATATTCCACCGATATGGTTTCTTTTGCGTCTCCGAGTCCGGGGTTGTCGGAAAAGAGGGTCATAACGTTTTGGTTTATCTCCACTATAACCGACCTTGTTTCCTGATCGCTAAGTATTGAAACCCTGCGAAGGGCGTTTTTGAAGGGATTGCAGGGTATGAAGACACCCTGGCCGGAAATTTCAGGGATAACCTGCTGGTAGTTGGGGAAACTGGCGTCTATCAGGGTGACGCTGAGGAGTATATTTTGATTTTTGGCGTATAGTCTTCCATCCGAGCAGGCTATCTCAAAATTTTCCGCATCGTTCGAGAGGAGAGATTTTATCTCGTTCACGCCTTTTTTCGGTACAATTATCCCGTTGGTAAAAAGACCCAGAGTCGAATCAAGAGGTTCGTCAACAAGACTTAGCCTGTGCCCGTCGGTGGATACGAGTTTGAGGAAATTTTTTCCCTTTGAATCGGTCCATTCCTTGAAATAAACACCGCAAAGATAAATTCTCGTTTCGTCGCTGGATGCGGCGAAAGCCGTTTTCATCAAAACCCTGTCAAACGAAGTCGGGTTAATTTTTTGAAACTTTTCGGGAGGAGTGGGGAAGGAGGGATATTCTTCCGCCGGTGTTCCGGGAATGTGGAAAGCCGAGTTTCCGGCGAGGATGGAGACCCAATTGTTTTCCTTTGTCTCCAAAACAACGTCTTCCTTCGAGATTTCCTTTATTATTTCATGAAGTTTTCTGCCGTGAATGGAAATGGAGCCCGCTTCCATCACTTTGCAGGGAACTTTTTGAGTAAGGCTTACCCTCAGATCGGTGGCGGAAATGGTAAGTTCTCCCCCGAAAGCTTTTAGAAGGACGTTTTCGAGGATTGGCCTTGTGCTTTTTCTTTCGAGAGTCGATTGGGCTCGGGAGATTACGTCGAAAAAGGATTCCTGGCCGATTTCTATTTTCATTTTTCGCTCCGGTTCTTCTTCTATTAAATCAAATTAACATCAGCAAGTAGTAGTAATAGGAGCTGTGAGACGTGTTGAAAAGTTGTTTTTTCTCTTTTGCGATGCTGGTTTTTGCTTGTCTAATAACTGTGGAAAGTTTTCTTCTTTTTTAACAGGTCCGGATCAGACAAGTTTTCCTCACACCTTATCAACATCTCTTTTTACAGGTTCGCCATAGGTTTGGACACAGCCCCTATTTGGCAAGGGAGGATTTTATCAGATTGACCTGGCGCGCTATGTCCGCGTCGGAATTCATGTATTCCCCCACCTTTTCGCAGGCGTACATAACCGTGGAATGATCTTTTCCTCCGATTCTCATCCCGATTTCGGGAAATGAGCTATCTGTCATATCTCTGGCGAGAAACATTGAGACCTGCCTTGCCCAGGCAATGAGGCGGGTCCTCTTTTTCCCTTTTATGTCGGCTATCTTTACTTTGTAGTGGGAAGAAACGGCTTTGACGATATCGTCTACCGATATGTTCGATTCCATATTCTGGTGGTTTGACGAAAGCACTCTTTTCGCCAGTTCGATAGTGATTTTAGTGTGGGTAAGGTTAGAAAACGCGGCCACCCTAGTCAGGGACCCTTCCAGCTCCCTTATGTTAGAAGAGATGCGCGTAGCCAGAAACATCGCCACGTCACCAGGCAGCTCTATTGATTCCAGCGCCGCCTTTTTGTGCAAAATGGCGACCTTGGTCTCGGTATCCGGCGGCTGGATGTCGGCTATCAATCCCCACTCAAAGCGAGAGCGCAACCTGTCTTCTATTTCGGGAATTTCCTTGGGAAACTTGTCGCTACTGAGAACTATGCTTTTCTGGCGCTCGTAAAGGGCGTTGAAGGTATGGAAAAACTCCTCCTGGGTGCGCTCTTTTTTTCTCAGGAACTGTATGTCGTCCACCAAAAGCACATCCATGGACCTGTATTTGGCCCTAAATTCCCCCATCCGGTCATTTGTGAGGGCCTGGATTAGTTCGTTGGTGAAGGACTCGGAGGTGACGAAGCATATCTTAAGCTGAGGATTTTCCATCAGCTTCTGGTTTCCGATGGCGTTGAGCAGATGTGTCTTCCCGAGCCCCACGCCCCCGTATATGAAAAGGGGGTTGTAATTGTGGTAAAGGCCGCCGGCGACTGCTTTGCAGGCGGCGTGGGCGAATTCGTTGCTGGGGCCGACGACGAAGGACTCGAATGTGTGGCGTGGGTTAAGCCCTATTCTTACCGAGCGCTCTTTCCAGTCGGTATCCGGCGCGGGCTTTTCCGGCGAGGAGGATTGAGAGGATGGAAGATGGGCCGCGTCTCTTCTGCTGACGACAAACTCGGTGCGAAAGCCCTCCCCGAATCTTCCTGAAACGGCCTTCTCTATCATCGGCGCATAGCCGTTTTCCATAAGCCAGCCAAGAAAAAACTTGTTTGGAACGGAGACGAAAACAACGTCATTCTCGACCTTTACCGCATCAAGCGGCTTTATCCAGGTCGCAAACGCCTGCCCGTTGACCTCCTTTTGAAGGTCGGCGAGTATTTCGCTCCATATGGCGTTCATTTAAGTCAAAAAACCTCGGCCAGAGAGTTATCCACAGCATTATCCACAACTGTGGATAATGTTAAGCAAATCGGGGCAATGCCGCAACTACTTGGAATTACAAAGGTTATTCTGGGAAGGAGTCCGGCGTCGCATACCCTGTAAAGGGTATCAGAGAGGGTCTTTTCTATCAAGGAATTTGTTTTGGCGAGGCTCGTTGACCGCAGGCCCCAAAAGGGTTTATTCTTTGCGCTTTAAAAAACCAGACGGAGGGAATTGAAAATGGCGATTGATGCCCGCAGGCGCCAAAAGGCCGCCGAAAAGAGGAAAAAAAGGGAAAAATCCGTAAAGGTGGCCAAGGCCAAGGCGCGCGCCATGAACGAGGGGGTCGGAATGGAAGCCGTCCTCGCGCGGGCCGGCGAATTTCCCATCGTGGAGTGCGTGATAAGCAAGGGATGGGAAGAGCGGGGCCTCGCCCACATTCTTTTGGCCCGAAAGCTTCCCAATGAGAGGTTGCTGGTCGGCGGCTGGTACGTGGACACTCTTTGCCTTGGCATAAAGGACGCCGCCGTTCTCCCCGGTATTGAGCCGACGGATTACGAAAGCCGGATAAAGCCCGAGATTTTTCATGATAAGGTAGAGTTCGAGCCCTGCGAACCGGAGCTGGCCCTGAAGATTACCTCCGGCGCCGCCGACTTCGCCGATAAAATAGGTTTTCGCCCCAACAAGCGCTGGGGCGAATCCCGTCATCTTTTCGCGGGCCTGGAGCCTTCCGCGAAAGAGGTTCACTTCGGACGCGATTCAAAGCCCTGTTACATTTTCAGGGGCGAATCCAACAGGGAGGGGATTATATCGAGGCTAAGCCGCTCCCTTCCCGAGGGCGGTTTCACCGTTGTGGAAGAGGGCGTTGAAAATTAAATTTTTTACCCTTTGCCCTTTGCCCGGGCAGCGGTAAAATCCACCCCTTAAAATTTGATTTCCTTTGCTACCGATAACAAAACCAAGGAGTACTAGCGAGATGAAAAAGATAGCCCTTTGCGCCCTCGGCGCGGTCATGGTTTCCGGAATGGCCTTCGCTTTCGGTCCCCACGACAACAACTGCACCGACTGCCACTCCCTGCACTACGCCAAAGGCAAGGCGATAATCGGCGTCGCCCCCAAGGGCGAGGGCGAAAAGAGCGATATACCCCTTTGCCTCGGATGCCACAACAAGGACGAGGGGATAATGCCGATTCTCATCTCCTCCACCCATCCGGTCGGCGCCAAGCCCGCCAAGGTCAAGGTCCCTTCCGATCTCCTTCGCCCCGACGGCACCATGGGTTGTTCCAGCTGCCACGACCCGCACCCCTCCAACCCCAACTACAAATACCTCCAGGGCGACATCAAGAAGGCCGGGGAGCTCGGCAAGTTTTGCGCCATGTGCCACCAGGAGAAGGTGGACATGAAGGAGTTCAAGGCCGCCTCCGCCTCTGCTGAAAGCGCCCCCGCGACCAAGCCCATCCCGACCGTAACCGTCCCCAAGAAGCCGTAATGCGATAAAGAACGCAAAAAAAAACTTAAAAAAGCCCTTCCGGAAACGGAAGGGCTTTTTTATTTACTCCGCCTTTATTTACACGCAAGGTTGATATACTTTGAAGAATATTTCCGCGCATGCGCGTCAAAAATAGCCAGCTATTCCTATCGCGGCGGTGGAGCTTTGGAAGATACATGAAAAAATCCGCACCACTATTTTTAATGGCCTCGGTTTTGGCGCTTTGTCCTTCGTTGGCTATGGCCCAAGATCAGAAGCCGCAATGCGAAAAAACGCTGGAAGAGGCAGAGGCCGCCCTTGCCAGGGGACCATCGTTGGCGGAGGTTTTGAATATCGCCTATTGCGCTAGCCCCATGGTCTGGGCGGCTCAAAAAGAGTGGGAATCGGCGGTGGAGAAGGTCCGCGTGGAGAACGCGCCGCCGAATCCGGAGCTTATGGTCGAGGGAATGTACATGACCGAAAACTTCGGCCAGTTTTCCCCCGACGACTGGACAATCAAATTCACCCAGGGAATACCCCTGCCCGGAAAGCTTGACGCGGCGGGCGAGCTGGCGGAATCGGACGCCAGACAGGCGCGGATAAGGCTGGACCAGGCCGTGAGGGAGGTCTCGCTCTCCGCAAGGGAGTCCTATGCCGACCTATACTACTACAACTCAGCCGCGAAAATCGCCGCCGAGCAGGAAGGCCTCGTAAAAACCGTCGTCGGAGCGGGCGAAAGCGCCTACGCCTCAAGCCGCGCCTCTCTTTACGACGTGGAAAAAGCCAGAGCCCAAAGCGGTCAGGCCGCCTTCGACGCCCTTTTTCTCGAAGAGAAAAAAAAGATTGAGAGAGCAAGGCTTTCCGCGCTTTTGGGGATGGACGACGCCACCCCTATCGGGCCCCTTAGCCTTGAAGTTTCCCGGGACTGTGCCTACACGCTTGATGAAGTGTATGCGCTGGCCGAAAAAAACCTTGAAGAGATAAGGCTGGCGGACGAGGGACTGGGCAAAGCGAAAGCCATGTTGCGGGCGGCTCGCTACGAAAACCTTCCAGAGCCCTCTCTCGGCCTTTCGTACGGGGAAAACGGGGGAGCCCGCTTCGCCGGACTCACCTTGAGTTTCATGCTGCCCGCCTGGGGAGAAAAAAACTCGGGGAGGTTGGCCTCGGCGGAGGCGGACATAGAAAAAATGTCCAGCATGGGCAGAGCCGCCCGAAACGACGCACGCGCAATGGTCGCCGAGGCCTGGTTCGCGCTGAAAAACGCCCGCAGGCTCAACGCCCTTTACGATAACGACCTCCTTAAACAGGCTCTTGCGGCGGCCCAGTCCGCCGAGTCGCTATTTCGGCAGGGGAAGGGAACCATTAGCGATTACGCCGAGGCCCTTTCGGCTTACTACAATTTCAGCCTTGCCCGCGAAAGGGCGCTCGCCGATTCCCAAAAAGCCTTGGCGCGTCTTGAGAAACTAGCGGGTGTCGATCTCACCGCCAGGGCGGACCGGGACGGGGCGCAAAAATGAACAGAGCCCTTATCGCAACCTCCCTATCTTTGCTTTTGTGGCGCGCACCGGCGGCAATCGCCGATTACAGTTCCCTTAAGGGTGAAGTGGAATCTTACCGGCCCGCCGCTGTGCACCTCGGCCAGAGAATCTCTCCCGCGCCCGCGCAAGCCCCCAAGGAAGAGCAAAAATTAAAGGCCGGCGCCCTGCTTGCCCGCTGGGAAGCGGGGGAGCAAGGCCGCCCCGTCCGCCAGTTTTACCGTCCGGAGAGGGCTCTTATCGAGAAATATATCTCCCTTGGCGATGGAGAGGGCTCGCTAGCCGTTTTGGAAAAAGATTTCACCCTGCCCGAGGCGGAGACTCTGGCTTTTTTACGAAATCCAGAAATAAAGGCGGCTTTGGCCGAACGCGAGGCTTTAAAAGAGCAGTTTGGCCAGGTTGAAGGAGTTCAGATAGCGCTTGAAAGCTACTCCAGCCTTACGCAAGGGGTCATGACCGGCGCGGGCGGCATGGAGAAGTCCGAGCCATTTCCCTTTAATTCCGTAGCCGCCCTCAAGGGCGAGGCGATAGCCGCCGACCTTGAAGCGGCTGACCAAAGGGTGGAAATCGCCAGGCGAAACGCGGTCACGGCGGCCAGAAGAGGCTACTGGGAGCTTCGTCGGGCAGTGGAGTCATCGCGTATCATGGCTTCGATGGTGGAGTTGCTGACAGCCTCCAAAGACGCCGCCCTCTCCCGCTATGCAACGGGAGGGGCCGCTTTTCCCGAGGTCACCGAGGCCGCCTCCGCACTTTTGAAGGCGCAGGACGGTCTTTTGACGATGGGTCGGGAACGCGAAAACGCCGAGGCGATGCTCAGGGAAGCCCTTGGGCTTCCCGACGGGGCGAAAATCGGCAACCCTTCGGATGGCGGTGAAGATATTTCCCTTCCAGCGCTTGAGCCCCTTCTCTCTTCGATACCCGAAAAAAGGCAGGAGCTCTTAGCCCTTCGCGCCGAGGTTGCGAAGATGGAGAAGATGATAGCGATGCGTGAGCGGATGGCTTACCCGGGCTATTCGCAAGGTCGTGAAAAGGAAAACCTCTCCTCTTCAGCCTCGATGGGTGGCGGCGGGCAAAACTCTGCGTCGCCAAAATCGCCCTGGTTCGTCGCCGACGAGTATTATCTGAGAGAACAGCGAAAAATGCTTCAGGCGAAAAAAGCCGAGCTTGAAATGGCCCAAAACGCCGCCGTCCTGGATGCGCGGGTAAAGTGGTCTGCCCTTGAGACGGCTCTTCGGGAGTGGGCGCTTTACGAGGATAAGCTAAAGGAATTGGCAAGGGCGGGGCGGGAAAGCGCCGACAGGGGCTTTTCAGCCGGATCCGTCTCTTTCGGCGAAGCCCTTTTGGCAAGGGTCATGTGGTTTGACGCCAAGCTGAGCGGAGCGGGTAAAAAAGCGGCGGCCAATATAGCAAAGGCGGAACTTGAAGCCGCCACGGGGGAGAGTTTTTCGCTCCTCCCCGCTGGAGGAAACGAAAAATGAACCAGAAAAAAGCCGGATCAAAGATTTTTTTCGCCATTGCCGCAATTTTAGCGATTGTCGGCGGCTTTTATTACAACGCCTCCAACCATTCGCACGAGGGCGAGCCCAAGACAGTGGGCGAGAAATACACCTGCGGAATGCACCCCTTCATTATTTCAGATACCCCCGGCAATTGCCCCATCTGCGGCATGGCGCTTACTAAAATCGAAAGCGTTCCCGAAACGGTGAGCAGCCCGGCAACGGCGAAGGAGGCGAAAAAGCCGGAGGATGATTTTTTCGCCGACCTCGGGGGAAAGCCCGTGAAGGCGGAGCATAAGATAATCTTTTACCGCAACCCCATGAATCCGGCCATAACATCCAAAACGCCCGCCAAGGACGAGATGGGGATGGATTACATACCCGTTTACGCCGATGAGTTGGCCGGCGGCGGCGGCGTGGAGGGGTATTCGCCGGTGAAGATACCTCCCCAGAGGATGCCAATAGCCGGTCTTCGCACCGCCAGAGCCAAAATGGAATCCATGGGGCGATCTATAAGGACCGTCGGCGTCGTGGAAGCCGACGAAACGAGGATACGGCGCGTCCAGACGAAAGTCGGCGGCTGGGTTGAAAAGCTCTATGTGAATTTCAGGGGTCAGGAGGTGAAAAAAGGCGCGCCCCTCTTCTCCCTTTATTCCCCCGAGCTTTTGGCGGGCCAGCAGGAGTATCTGGAAGCGAAAAAGACAGCAGGAAAGTTCGCTTCTTCCTCCGACGAATCTTTGAGAAAGATGGGGGATGAGCTCCTTGCGGCGGCCAAAAAACGCCTTGAGCTTTTGGATGTGCCTCCCGAGGTCGTCTCGGAGCTGGACAAGGGAGGCGAGCCGAAGCGCTCAATAACCTTTTACTCGCCCGTTTCCGGCTTCGCCCTCGCCAAGGAGATTTTCGAGGGTCAGAAGATAGAGGCGGGCATGGAGCTTTTCACCGTGGCCGACCTCTCCAGGGTCTGGGTGGTGGCCGACCTCTACGAGATGGACGCCAAAGAGGTGCGGGTCGGGTCAACGGCCCTCCTTTCACCCTCCTTTGATCCCGCAAGGGCCCTTTCGGGCAAGGTTTCCTTTCTCAGCCCAGTCCTTGAGCCGGAGACGAGGACTCTGAAGGCCCGCTTCGAGTTTCCAAACCCCGGCAACGCCTTGAAACCCGGCATCTTCGCGGACGTGAACCTTGAGGTGGAGTCCGGCGAGGGGATAACGGTGCCGGACGGCGCGGTGATGGAAACGGGGGCGAGAAAGATTGTCTTCGTCCACAAGGGCGGGGGCGAGTTCGAGCCCCGAGAGGTGGTTCTGGGAGTCGTCGCCGATGGCAAGGCGCAGATTCTCGGCGGCGTCGCCGAGGGTGAAGAGGTCGTGATAGACGCCAACTTCCTCCTCGATTCCGAATCGCGCCTTAGGGCGGCGCTCAGCCGTGCGGCGGCGCCCTCGCCCGAGGCCGGACACGGGGAAGGCAAATGATTCCCAAGCCCCCGGCCCCCGAAGGTCATAAAGAGACGCTGATACAGCGAATTATCGGTTTTTGCGCCCACAACCGCTACCTGACCCTGCTGGCGGTGGCGGCCCTTTGCCTGATGGCGTGGCAGACCACCTCGGTCATACGCCTGGACG
This sequence comes from bacterium, assembly GCA_009724975.1. Taxonomy (GTDB): domain Bacteria; phylum Desulfobacterota; class Deferrisomatia; order Deferrisomatales; family BM512; genus SCTA01. The sequence continues at coordinate 12,702 of SRXB01000026.1, forward strand.
CCCTCCCCGACCTCTCCGACACTCAGGTGATAATCTATTCCAAGTGGGACCGCTCCCCCGACATAATCGAAGATCAGGTCACCTACCCCATCGTCGCCTCTCTTCTCGGCGCACCTGGGGTAAAGGCGGTGCGCGGCCTCTCCGATTTCGGCTTCTCCTATGTTTACGTAATCTTCGAGGACGGCACCGACATCTACTGGGCGCGAAGCCGCGTCCTTGAGTATTTATCTAAGATACAGCCCAGGCTCCCAAGGGGGGTGCAGACCGAACTTGGCCCCGACGCCACCGGCGTCGGGTGGGTTTACCAGTACGCGCTGGTCGACGATACTAAAAAACACGGCCTTGAGGAGCTTCGCTCCTATCAGGACTGGACCTTGCGCTATGCCTTGCAGTCCGTTCCCGGGGTCGCCGAGGTGGCCTCAATAGGCGGCTACCAGAAGCAGTACCAGATAACGGTCGACCCGAATCGCCTAAGGGCCTACGGCCTCAGCCTTGAGATGGTGGCCGATGCGGTAAGGGGCTCCAACGACGAGGTGGGGGCGAGGCTGATTGA
>SRXB01000568.1 GCA_009724975.1 bacterium
AAGTGCTGGAATATCTGGCGCGCAATTGGTAAAAATTCAAGCTGGCCCAAGGGGCTGAAGGCTTTTTGCAATGTCAGAGACAAAGAAGCTAACGATAGAAGAGAGGCTTTACGCCAACGAGACGAGGGCGGACCATGCAAGCCACCTCGCCATACTCGACCCGTCGGCCTGCCCAGCCTGCGAGGCAAAGCCCTGCGTGAGCGTCTGCCCCGCCCGCACCTACTCGTGGGGCGAGGAAACCCAGAAAATCGCGATAGCGCACGAAAACTGCCTTGAATGCGGAGCGTGCCGCGCCGCCTGCCCAAAAGCTGTCATCTCGTGGAAAAACCCGATGGGCGGTTGCGGAATCTGCTACCGCTACGGTTGATTGAGAGGAAAAAATGGAATTCCCCAGAGTAAGAATGAGAAGAATGCGCGCCAACCCCACCATCCGCCGCATGGTGCGCGAAAACAACCTCACCCCCGCCGATTTCATCTACCCGCTCTTCGTGCGCGAGGGGCAGGGGATTAAAAGCCCGATAAACTCGATGCCGGGCCAGTGCCAGCTCTCCATCGACGAGGCCGTGAAGGAGGCCAAAAACGCCTACGCCCTCGGCGTGCCGGCGATAATCCTCTTCGGCATTCCCGACCACAAGGACGCGGTCGGCACCTCCGGCTACGCCGACGACGGCATAGTCCAGCGCGCAATAAAAGAGATAAAGAACGCCCAGCCCGAGCTTTGCGTCATCACCGACGTCTGCATGTGCGAATACACCGACCACGGCCACTGCGGAGCGATAGTGG
>SRXB01000569.1 GCA_009724975.1 bacterium
GGCGGGCGCGACGAGAAGGTTTTGGCGCTCACGAGGGAGTTCGACCGGTGGATGGAGCGCTCGGTGCGCGAAAAGCCCGGGCAGTGGTTCTGGATTCACCGCCGCTGGCGTCTGCCCAAGGAGTTTGCTCGATGAAAATGGCGATTTTTCTCGACCGCGACGGGACCATCGTCGAGGAGGTCAACTACCTCTCCCGCATCGAGGATATGGTTTTGATCGAGGGCGCGGCAAGAGCCCTTCGCTCGCTGAAGGAAGAGGGTTTTTTTCTGGTGGTCGTCACCAACCAGGCGGGGGTGGCCCGCGGCTACTTCGATGCGCGGACAGTTATGGAGCTGAACGCCGAGCTCAACAGGTGGCTTGAAAAAGAGGGAGCGCAAATAGACGCCTTCTACTATTGCCCCCACCACCCCGACTTCGGCGCGCCTTGCGACTGCCGCAAGCCAAGCCCGGGAATGGTTGAGCTTGCGGCGCGGGAACACTCCATAGACCTTGAAAACTCCTGGGTGGTGGGCGACAAGCTCTCCGACGTCGGCGCGGGAGCGCGGGCGGGGTGCAAAACGGCTCTCGTCCTAACCGGCTACGGCAAAAAAGAGCTTTTGCGGTGCGAGGAGAAGGGGCTACGGCCCGACATCGTCGCCGATTCCCTTGCCCAATTCGCCCAAAAGATTAAAATGTCGGCTGAAAGCCGATGAAAAAGGAGGCCCAATGGCCATAAACAAGGAACTTCTGGAAATGATAGTCTGCCCCCGCTGCAAGGGCGACCTCGCCTACAGCGCCGAGAAC
>SRXB01000243.1 GCA_009724975.1 bacterium
GGAAGTTTCGACCCAATAACAAACGGCCACGTCGATATCATCCTTCGTAGCGCCGAGGTTTTCGACAAGGTGGTCGTCCTCGTGGCGGTCAACAGCGAGAAGAAGACCCTCTTCACCATAGAGGAGCGCCTTGGCCACATACGCGAGGTCTTCAAGGACAACCCCAAGGTGGTGGTTGATTCCTTCGACGGCCTTTTGGTCAAATATCTGAAGAATCACCATATCAAGATAGTCATCAGAGGGCTTCGGGCGGTTTCCGATTTCGAGTACGAGTTCCAGATGGCGCTTATGAACCGCAAAATATGCGAGGGGGTCGAGACCTTCTTTCTGGCGGCGAGCGAGAACTACTCTTACGTCAGCTCGCGGATAGTCAAAGAGATTTTCAGCCTCGGTGCTTGCATAAAAGACCTTACCCCGCCGCTGGTGGTGGATGCCATGCGCGAGAAGTTTTCCCGCGTTAAATAACTTTTTTAATTGGAGTTGAGGGAGTGAGACTTAGCAAAAGGGCGATGAGCCTTCAGCCGTCTGCTACGCTTGCGATTGCCGCAAAGGCGAAGAAACTGCGTGCCGAGGGGGTCGACGTAATCGATTTCGGCGTCGGCGAGCCCGATTTCGCCACCCCGCCCCATATTGTGGAGGCGGCGGTTAAGGCGCTAAGCGGCGGCGACACCCACTATACCCCCGTGGGCGGCAGCCCCGCGATGAAAAAGGCTATAATCGCCTACATGAAGAGGGAGTACGGCCTTGATTACTCAGCGGCGGAGGTCTTCGCCTCCTGCGGGGCCAAGCACACCCTTTACAACATCTTCATGTCGATTGTGGACCCCGGCGACGAGGTGATAATACCCGCTCCCTTCTGGGTCAGCTATCCCGAACAGGTTGCGCTGGCCGAAGGCGTTCCGGTAATTGCCCCCTCCACCGCCGCCGAGGATTTTCTGATGAGCGCGGCGAGCCTTGAGAAGGCGATAACGCCAAGGACAAAGGCTCTTATCCTCAACAGCCCCTCAAACCCCACCGGCGGAATGTACGACAAAAAGCGCCTCGGGGAGCTCGCCGAGGTGATAGGCGGGAAAAACATCATCATCGTCTGCGACGACATCTACCACAAGCTCGTTTATGACGGGCGCGAGTGCCCCTCGATATTGAACGTAGCCCCCGCCCTGCGCGACCGCGCCGTGGTGGTGAACGGCGTCTCCAAGAGCTACGCGATGACCGGCTGGCGCATAGGGTTCGCGGCCGGACCGGCGGAGCTTATCGGCGCGCTGGACAAGATGCAGGGGCAGGCCACCTCAAACCCCACCAGCTTCGCGCAGGCCGGCGCGATAGAGGCCCTCTCCGGCGACCAGAAATGCATTGAGGAGATGAGGGCGATCTTCGACCGGAGAAGACGGCTCATAGTGGCGGGGCTCAACGCCATCCCCAAGGTTTCCTGCGCCCTTCCCCCCGGGGCCTTCTACGCTTTCCCCACCGTGAGCGGCTATTTCGGGGCGAAAACCGCGAGTGGCGCGGTCATCAAGGATTCCATGGATCTGGCCTCCTTCCTCCTTGAGGAGGCTAAAATCGCGGTCGTTCCGGGCGAACCCTTCGGCGCGCCGGAAAATATTCGCCTCTCCTACGCCACCTCCGAGGAATCAATCGCGGAGGGCGTCAAGCGGATGGCGGCCTCGCTGGCCGCCCTTTCGCGGTAAAGCTGATGGCCGAAAAGGAAAAGACCGGGGAGATAGAGGTTTCGACCCTCTCCGACATCGAGCTCATCGAGCTTTTGCACATCGCCGGAGATTGCGTCACCCAGGAGGCGGTCAACGAGATTATCGAGCGCAGGGAGCGGATGATAGCCCCCCTTACCCGCATAGTCTCCGACAAGAACTCCTGGCTGGAGCCGATGCCCGAGTGGTGGGCGGTGGTCCACGCCACCTACATCCTCGGGGCCTTCGAGAGCGCCGAGGCGCTTTCCGGGCTTTTGTGCTCGCTTCGCTGGGCCGACGCCTTCGACAACGAGTGGGTGACGGAAGACCTGCCCGCCATTTTCGGCAAAATCGGCAGGCCCGCCTACGCCCACCTGCTGGCTATAGTGCAGGATTATCCCGCCGGTTGGGGGGCTCGCTCCATCGCCCTCTCGTCGATGGCCGCCATAGGCCTTCACGACACGGCGCTTCGCCCTCTCATAATGGAGTCCATAGCCAAAATCGTCGAGAACGAGGGCGAGGACCTGCGCCTTCGGCAAAACGCCGCCAACATCCTCCTTGATTTCAAGTCAAAGAAGCACAGGGCTATTTTAAAGCGCTTCGGCAGGGAGGAGTCTTCCCGAAAGAAGGATATTCCGGGTTACGAGGGGGTATTCTACGACTGGGAGGTTGACGAGTTTTTGAACTCCGACTCCAGCGACCTGGACCTTTACGACCGCGACTGGATGATCTTCTACGAGGACGAGGAGCGCCACCGCAGACACGATTACTGGGAGGAGGAACAGGAGCAGAGGCGACGCGAGAAGGAGGAAGAGAAGGGCGGCCTTCTTCTTTCCGAGAAGAGATACCAGCACTGCCCCTGCGGCTCGGGCCTTCGCTACGAGGAGTGCTGCAAAAAGAAGGTCCACTAGCCCCGCAGCCCGCCAGGCCCCTACTTCGGGCGTTTGCCCGTCTTCAGATACCTTTTCACATCCCCTATTATTCTTGAGTGGTCAAAGCAAAGAGGAGAGGGCAACTCCCCCAAGGGGAAGACCTTCGCCTCGGCGGCGTCGTCCCCGCCCCTTGGCTCGCCCTCGGCGGAAGCTATGTATACGGTGGTTATGGTGTGCATGCGCGCGTCGCGGGCGGGGTCGGAGTAGGTGTGGAATTGCTCCTGAAGGGTAATTTTAAGGCCGGTTTCCTCAAAAGCCTCTCGCCTGGCCGATTCCTCAAGGCTTTCGCCCACCTCCACGAACCCTCCGGGCAGGGCCCAGCCGTGCGGCGGGTTTTTGCGCCTGACCAAAATGATGCCGCCACCCGTGAGGATGACGGCATCGACGGTCGGAAAGGGATTTTTTTGCTTTTGCGCCTTGGCTGAACAGGTGGCGGAGCGGCAGGGCAATTTTTAAAGCCCTACTGGGCCCACCAGGGCAGTTTTTCATCCGGCGCGGCGGCTGGAGGCCCGAGTCCGCCCAACAGGGCGGCGAGGTCGTTGAGGCCTACCTGACGTCGAGCGACCGTATGGAGCGGTTGTACACGACCCTGCAGGCGTACTTGTATTGCCACGTGTCAGCCGACTCCTTCAACACGCTGGCAAAGCGACGCGATTCGGAACTCGACCTGGTTGGCGTGCGGATCCAGACTCAGGAGATGCGCTTCAAAGCCTGGATGGGCACATTGGCCGAGGCGGGCTTGGGGCCGCGCGTGCTGGGCCAACACAGCCCATCCGCGGCCGAGCATCTGTTCAGCCTGGAAGAGAT